>NZ_JARZHI010000032.1:0-117823 GCF_029946465.1 Polyangium sorediatum | reverse complement strand
TAGGTGTCCCGAGCCGCAAGGCTCCTAAAGACCCCTCGTAGACCACGAGGTTGATAGGCCGGGTGTGGAAGCGGAGTAATTCGCGGAGCTAACCGGTACTAATCGGTCGTGCGGCTTGACCATACCTTTGAGGCAAACGTCGAGAGGCGTGCCCAGAGCTCGGATGACGAGCCGGCGCGCGCGAACGCAGCAACGAGACGCTCTACATTCCGTTGTCCGGAGCCTTCAGGCCCGCGTGAGGTTTTCTCACGCGGGCCTTTTTCGTTCCATCTCCCCTCCCCCGGCCTCAGGCCCCCGCGGTCGCTTCGTGCTCCAGGAGCCCGGCGAGCAACGTCCGGTGACATCGATCCGGATCGACGCACGACGACGAGCAAAGCAAGGTCATCCGCTCGCCGAGGCGGAGCCGCTCGGCGAGCGAGCGGATGAGGTCGCGCTCGGCCTTCATCTCGGTCCGGTACTGCCGCGCAAAATCTTTCCACGGGAGCGGCGGTCCGCTCTTGCCCTGAAACGCAGCGAGCAGCTCGCGGCTCGGGGCCAGGTTCTTCGCCCAGAGATCCCAGGTCTCGTCCTCCTTGCGCACGCCACGCGGGCGAAAGCGGCACACGAGGACACGCAACCCGTCGTCCGGCGCGACGGGCTCGTTCCAGCGCTTCGTCTTCAGGGGCAGGCGCACGGCCCAGCGGCCGAGCGCCTCAGAACCCGCCGTCCTCGCCGCTCGACGCGCCATGGCCGTTCGGGCCGGACCCCGCCGGGGCCGACGACCGACCTCCCTGGTGTGTGCCGCCGGGATTCTCGCCGGTCTCGTCCCGGCGCGCGCTCTCTTCGGAGGAAATTCCGCCGTGCTGGGACTCGGCCGAGCGCCGCGAGGCCTTCTCGGCGCCGTGCGCGGGCTCGGTCCGGCCGGGATCTGTGGGACGTTTGTTCATGCGACGTCTGTGGGGCGTGACCTCCGCGTCGCCAGTGTGTCGGCCGCGGATCCACGCCCCCATCCAGACGTCAGGCGACGGAGAGCTTGACCTCGATGTTGCCGCGCGTGGCCTTGGAATACGGGCACACCTGGTGCGCCGCGTGCATCAGCGCCTCGGCCTGCTCGCGCGGGAGGTTCGGGATGTGGCCGATGAGCTCCACGGCGAGGCCGAAGCCGCCGCTCGCATCCTGGCCGAGCGAGACCTTCGCCTCGATCTGCACGGGCCCGGTCTGCACCTTCTGCATGCGGGCGACGAGCGCGAGCGCGCCGCCGAAGCACGCCGAGTAGCCCATCGAGAAGAGCTGCTCGGGGTTCGTCCCGTCCCCGCCTGGACCGCCCACGCTCTTCGGCAGGCTGAGCTGGAGGTCGAACTTGCCGTCCTCCGTCTTGACGTGCCCCTCGCGCCCGTTCGTCGCCGTCGCCCCTGTCGTGTACAAAATCTTCATGCCTCACTCCTCTCCAACGTGGATGCGGGATTCCTTTTCGGCTGCGGGGCCGCGGCTGCAATCGAAATCCGCGTGGATCCCGTGCTCCCGCGGAGCGTCCGCCGCACCACGCGGGCGCGCGGCAGACCGTCCGCAGGCCACGAACCCGAGAGATGCCGCGTTTGCAGGCGGCCTCGGGCTGGCATTGGTCCTGCTTGGGCGGCCCTCATGCTTCGACGGACCTCGGCTTGGGTCGCGCTCGCCTTGCTCTCCGCTTGCTCGGGGGGCGGGACGGGTGGCCTCCCCTCCCCGTCTGCCACGCCCTCGGCTCCACCCAACGCCGCGGCCGCGGCGCCCGCGACGATCGACATCGCCCAGCGCGTCGACGCCCTGCTCGACGCCGAATGGAAAGCCGCGGGCGTATCTCCGGCCAAACCCGCGACGGACGCCCAGTTCCTTCGCCGCGCGTGGCTCGATCTCGTGGGCACGTTGCCGCCGCCCGAGGTCGTCACGAGCTTCCTCGCCGATCCCGCGACGGACAAACGCGCGCGGGCCGTCGACGCGCTGCTCGCGAGCCCACATTTCGCCGAGCGCTGGGCCGCGTACTGGGAAGACGTCCTCCTCCGTGACGACGCGAAGGGAAACCTCGTCGACCGCGCCGCGTTCCGGGCCTGGCTGCGGGCGCGGTTCGCCGCGAACACGCCCTGGGATCACGTCGTGCGCGAGCTCGTCGGCGCGACCGGGAAAAGCAGCCCCGGCGGCCCCGCCCGCGAGCGCCGCATGGCTGCGCAAAACGCGGCCACCGAGGCCGAAATCGAGGGCGTGAACGGCGCGACGAACTGGCTCGTGCAGTACCGCGGCGGCGTCGAGGACCTGGCGGGCGCGACCGCGCGCACGTTCCTCGGCGTGCAGATCCAGTGCGCGCAATGCCACGACCACAAGACCGAGAAATGGACGACCACGGACTTCCGCCGTTTCGCCGCGGCCTTCGCGCGGACCCGCGTCAAACCCGTCGACGAAAAGGAAAAGGGCATGGCCCGCACCTTCGAGGTCGAGGACGGCAAGCGCGGGCGGCCTGGGAAAAACGCGACGGACGAGGCGCGCGAGATCGCCACCCTCGCCCCGGCCGCGCTCGACGGGACCACGCTCGAGGGCGAGGCGCCGCGGGCCGAGCTCGCCGCGTGGATCACCTCCACGACGAACCCCTGGTTTGGCCAGGCGCTCGTCAATCGTGTATGGGGGATGTTGTTCGGGCATGGGTTCGTCGAGCCCGTGGACGATTTGCGCCCCTCGAACCCGCCCCGCGCAAAGGCCGTGCTCGACGCGCTCACCGCTGATTTCGTGGAGCACGGCTACGATCTCAAGCGGCTCTTGCGGACCGTTTGCGCCACGCGCGCCTACGGGCTCGCCGCAGGACCGCCCGCGGCGGAGGCGACCTTTGCGGCGTTCGCCCCGCGGCGTTTGCCGGCGCCTGTGCTGCTCGACGCGGTCCTCACGGCGACGCGCCTCGATCCGTGGATCGAGGACACGCTCGGCGAGCGGGCCGACGCGCTGCGGGCGAAGATGCGCGAGCGCTTCCGGTTCGTGTTCGACGTCGACGAGGGCGGCGCGCGCGCGGAGTTCGACGGGACGATCCCGCAGGCGCTCTTGCTCCTGAACGGCCCGCTCGTCGGATATGGGTCGACCGCGCTCTCGGGCGGCGCGCTCGCGGACGTGCTCGGGATGCCCGGCGGCGACGCGGCGAAGATCGAGGCGCTTTACCTGCGCACGCTCTCGCGCAGGCCCACGGCGGAAGAGATTTCCCGTTGGGTCCACTTCCTCGACGAGGCCGCGGCGTCCCCCGAAGAACCCGCCGCGCCGCCGAGCGGACCGAATCCGCTCGGGAAAATCGGCAAGAAACGAGGCTGGGTCGCGAAGACGCCGCGCGACCGGGCCTATGAGGACCTGTTCTGGGCGCTGCTTGATTCGAGCGAATTTGCTTTCCAGCACTGAAACCGGAGGACGCCATGGAGACCCAAGACACACCCGTGACGATCGATCGCCGGCGCCTCCTGCAGGCAGGGCTCGGAGGGCTCGGCGCGTGGCTCGCTGGACGGTGGATCGCGGCGCCCGAGGCGCGCGCGGACGAGGCGAACGTGGCCCCGACAAAACCCCGCGCGGACGCCTGCATCGTGCTCTGGATGAACGGCGGGCCGAGCCACGTGGACACGTTCGACCCGAAGCCGGGCACGAAAGAAGCCGGGCCGTTCCGCGCCATCAAGACCCGCGCGAAGGGCGTGTCGATCTGCGAGCATTTGCCCCGCGTCGCCGCCGAGGCGCAAAGGCTCGCGATCCTGCGCGGCATGACGAGCCGCGAAGGCAGCCACGAGCGCGCGCGGCAGCTCGGCCATACCGGGCACATTCCCAATCCGACCGTCGATCACCCGGCCCTCGGCGCGTGGGTGAGCGCGCGGCGCGGCGATCCCAAGGCGGAGCTGCCCGCGTTCGTGAGCCTCGGCGGGCCGAGCGCGGGCGGCGGGTTTTTCGGGCGCGCGCATGGTCCGTTCGTGGTGCGCGAGCCGGGGCGGCCGCCCGAGGACATGGCGTACGGGCCGGGCGTCTCGGCCGCGCGGTTCGATCGGCGGCGCGCGGCGCTCGCGATGCTGGAGGACGCATTCGAACAAGAGACGCAGAGCGCCGCGGTGGCCGAGCGGCGCGCCGTGTTCGCGCAAGCCGCGCGGATGATGCGCTCGCCGGCCGCGGCCGCGTTCGACGTGTCGAGCGAGCCCGCGGCCGTGCGTGAGGCCTACGGCGACACGGCGTTCGGGCGCGGCTGCCTCGCGGCGCGGCGGCTCGTCGAGGCGGGCGTGCCGTTCGTCGAGGTCTCGCTCGACGGCTGGGACACGCACGAGGACAACTTCGAGCGCACGAAGCGGCTGATGGGCGTGCTCGATCCCGCCATGAGCGCGCTGCTCCGCGACCTCGCCGAGCGTGGCAAGCTCGATCGCACGCTCGTCGTGTGGATGGGTGAGTTCGGACGGACGCCGCGCCTCAATGGGCGGGGCGGGCGGGATCACCACCCCGCCGCGTGGAGCGCCGTGCTCGCGGGCGGCGGCGTACGCGGCGGGATCACGCTCGGCGCGACCGACGCGCAAGGCGAAAAGGTCGTCGAGCGGCCGGTGCCCGTGGCCGACCTGTTTGCCACGATCACCTCGGCGATGGGACTCGATCCGTCAGAGACGGTCCCGTCCCCGGGCGGCCGCCCGATCACCCTTACAGACGGCGGGCAGGTGGTGCGCGAAATCTTGCTGTAGACGGCGATCGGGGTTTGTCCTCGGGCGGAAAGCCTGTTAAACACGGCCGAGATGGCTGACCTTTCGACTCCGAGGAAGCACGCCGCCGGCTTCGACGTCACGCAGGCGACGGCGCAACAGCTCGAGGAACATCGCGCCGCGCTCACCGGGCATTGCTACCGCATGCTCGGGTCGGTCTCGGAGGCCGAGGACGCGGTGCAAGAGGTGATGCTGCGCGCCTGGCGGAGTCTTTCCCAGTTCGACGGCCGTTCGTCCTTGCGCACCTGGCTCTATCGTATCGCCACGAACGTCTGCCTCGACGCGCTCGCCGATCGCTCACGCCGCATCCGCCCGATGGAGTGTGGCCCCGTCGGCACGGTCGACGACACCCTCAGCACCCTGCCCACGTCGAGCTGGGTCGAGCCCATCCCCGACGCGCGGGCCTTGCCCGACGACGCGACCCCGGCCGAGCTCGTCTCGATGCGCCAAAGCATCCGCCTCGCGTTCGTCGCCGCGCTCCAGCACCTCCCGCCGAAGCAGCGCGCGATCCTGCTCCTTACCGAGGTCCTCGGCTGGGCGGCCG
This sequence comes from Polyangium sorediatum, assembly GCF_029946465.1. Classification (NCBI taxonomy): domain Bacteria; kingdom Pseudomonadati; phylum Myxococcota; order Polyangiales; family Polyangiaceae; genus Polyangium; species Polyangium sorediatum. The sequence goes on along the minus strand of NZ_JARZHI010000032.1, from coordinate 112,576 downwards.
CGGAGGTCGCCGAGAGCCTCGGCACCTCGGTCGCCGCGGTGAACAGCGCCTTGCAGCGCGCCCGCGCCACGCTCCAGGCCCGCGACCTCAGCGAGCCCCCGGCCCCGCTCGCCGACGTGCAGTCGACGATGCTCGACCGCTACGTCGACGCGTTCGAGCGGTACGACATGGACGCCTTCGCCGCGCTCCTGCACGAGGACGCGACGCTCTCGATGCCGCCGTACTCGCTCTGGCTGAAGGGGCATGCTTCCATCCTGGCCTGGCTCGTCGGTCGGGGCGCGGGGTGCCGCGGCTCGCGGCTCGTGCCGACGGCGGCGTGTGGCTCGCCGGCGTTCGGGCAGTACCGTCCCCCGCACGCGCCGGGCGAGCCCTACAAGGCGTGGGCGCTCATCGTGCTGGAGGTCTCGGGCGACCGGATCACCGCGATGAACTCCTTCCTCGACACGGCGGCGCTTTTCCCGCGGTTCGGCCTGCCGCTGGAGCTCGCGCCGTAGCCGGCCCGGCCGGGTCGAAATTTTTTTCTCGTGGACCGATGAGTTCGGCCCCCCCGCGGGGTCCATACGCCAAACCCACAGGCATGGAGGCACCTATGATCACGACCCGTTCCCGCAAGCTCTTCGTCAACCTCGCCGTCAAGGACCTGAAGCGCTCGGTCGAGTTCTTCACGAAGCTCGGCTTCACGTTCAACCCGCAGTTCACCGACGAAACCGCGACGTGTATGATCGTGAGCGAGGAAGCGTACTTCATGCTCCTCGTCGAGTCGAAGTTCAAGGATTTCACGAAGAAGCAGATCAGCGACAAGATCACGGACACCGAGGCCTTCTATTGCCTCTCGTGTGAGAGCCGCGAGGAGGTCGACCAGATGGTGAAGACCGCGGTGGAGAATGGCGGGTCACAGGCGATGCCCGCCATGGATCTCGGCTTCATGTACAGCGGGAGCTTCTACGACATCGACGGCCACCATTGGGAAGTCATGTGGATGGATCCCGCCGCGGTCCAGAAGTGATCTCGTCGCGGGCTCAAGGGCAGACCGAGCCACCCGCCGTGCAGAAATAGGTCATCTTGACGGCCTCGGCGGGGCTGCAATCCCCCCCGTCGAGGACCAGATCGAAGAGCTGCAAGCCCGCCTGGTTGCAGGCGTCGTGCGCCGCTTGCTTGAAGAAGTCCCGCGATTGGCAGGTGATCCCGTCGCCGATCGAGTCGCTCGCGCAGATGGCCGGGGGCTCGGGCGGCGGCGGCTCGTTCGGCGGCGGCGGATCGACCGGCGGCGTGGGCGGCACCGGGCAACATTCGTAATGGGCTTGTGTGGTCTGCCAGCCGCAATCGCCGCCCTGGTACTCGAAGACCGTGAAGACGAAACCGCTCTCCTGGCAGATCGCAAAAGCCTGATCCTTCAAGACCCCTGGATCCTCGCAGGTCGCGCTCTCCACGGTGCCCTGCAAGCAGCCGGACGGCAGCGTAGGGGCCTCGGGGCTCTCCTCGCTCACCTTCCCGTCGCCATTCTCTTTCCCGTCTCCTTCGAGCGCGCCCTGCCCCATCTCCTGCCCGCTGCCCTGCTGCACATCCGCCGTGCAGGCGACGAAACCGGACGCCAAAAAGGCGACCACGAGCGACCGCAATCCATTCGACAAACGCATGGGTACCTCCGCGCGCCCCGCAGCGGGGCGCCGTCGTGACAACCGCTCTTCTTCAATCGCGAGGCGGCCTCGCGTTTCCTCTTTTTTTACGTCAAGGCCCGCAACACGAAAAACCGACCTTCGACGCCTGGCCGGCCGGACAATCCCCCGCGATCTGAAGATCCGCGAGGGAGAGGCCGAGCTCCTTGCAGGCTGCGTAGGCCATGTCCTTGAGCAAACCGTTGTCGAGGCACGTCACGCCGTCGCCGAGGGCGCCGCTTTGGCAGACGAGCGGCGGGGGTTCGGACGGCGGGGGTTGCGGCGGCGGCGGATCAACGATCGGCGGGCAACACGTGTAACTCGCCTGCCGCGTCATCCCTCCGCAATCGCCGGCCGTGTACTGAAAATCCACCATCTGCTGCCCCGCGAGCTGACAGGCCTGGGAGGCCATGTCCTTGAGCAGGCTCGGATCCTGGCACGTGGCGCCGTCGCCCACGGTATCGGTCGTGCATACGTCGACCTCCGGATCGGGCTCGGCGCATTCGTGCTCGGCGCTCCGGAAGAGGCCGTCGCCGCACGGATCGAGGTAGGTGATCTCGGCGAGGACGAGGCCATTTTCGTCGCAATCGAGTTCGGCGCGCCCCTTCCAGGTCTCGGGCGTTGCGCAGGAGGCCTGCGGACCAGGCGGATCGACGACGGGCCCCGGGGGCTTCGGCGTGCTCGTCGTCGGGCCACGCACGCCGCCGGTCGCGCCGTACATGGGCGCGCGGGATTCACCGGAGAGGGCTTGCGTCGGCGACCAGAACACGAACCCCTCGGCGTCGTCCGTGTCCCCGGCCTCGCCGGGCGTATGCATGCGCGACCGAGGACCCGGGGGCACGTCGGGCCTCGGGCCGCGCCGAGGATGCTCGAGCGGACCCCGCTCGGGATCCGCGTCGGAGGGCGAAGACGGATCCTGCGCGCGCCACGAAGGCGACGGCGCGACCGGCCGGGCATCGGGAGCGCTTGGAGCGGGGGCCCGCCGCGGGCCAACCACGCGTGGGTTCGTCTCCGGCGCGTGATCGGCGGCCGGGGCCGCGTCCGGATCGGCCGCGAATTCAGTTTGGTTCGGCGCGACGAGCCCGGAGCGGACGGGCGGCGTGTCGTCGTCGAGCGACAGGAAAAGCACGGCGGCGCAGGTCAAAACGAGGGCCAGAGGACGCCCCAGCCCGCGGAGCGACGAAGACCACGCCACGCGCGGCGGTTTTCCGGCGAGCCCCCGCAGGCGCGCGCCGAGCCGCGCTTCGAGCGTCGGATCCGGCGCGACCTCGGCGTACAGCTCGTCGGCCGCGCGCAGCCGCGCGAGCAGATCGTTCGGCGCGGGTGTGGTCATGGTGAAACCCCCCAGCCGTCCTTCTTCAGCCTCTCGACGGCGCGCTGGATCAATTTGCAGACGTATCCCTTCGAATGCCCCAGGATCTCGCCGATCTCCTCCTGCTCCTTGCCGTCGAGCCAATACATCGAAAATGCGACCTGCTCCTTCACGGGCAGCGCGTCGAGCGCCTCGATCGCGCGGCGTAAATCCTCGCGGGCCATCACCAGCGTGTCGGGCTGCTGCGGCTCGGGCTGGTGCTCGCCGAAGAGCCAGCGGATCGGCGCGAGCGCGCGGAATCGATCCCGGCGCATGCGGCTCAAGCAGCGGTTCGTGGTGGCGCGATACAGCCAGCCCGCGAGGTCGTCGTGGTCGTCGAGCGCCGGCAGCGCCTTCATCAGGTCGAGGAAGACCTCCTGCGTGATGTCCTCGGCCCAGGCGACGTTTCCCTTGCCGTAGCGGAGCGCGAGCCGATACACGAGCCCGTGGTGCTTGCGGTAGAGGGCCTCGACCGCGCTCGGCGTGGCCGTCCGGGTCGGCTCCGCGGCGCGCGCTTGGGGGGCCTCGCCCGGGGGCGGACGGTCCTCCACGAGCCTCTTTCGCGCGAGGGGCGCGAGGAGGCCTTCGACGTCCGGGGGGGCGAGGTTCGGGCTCGGCACGAAAGAGCTTTCTTCGCTCCCATCATGCGCGAGGGGCCGGCCGGTTTCCTCGGCCGCGCGTTTTTTGATGGGGGCGGTCGTGGGCTCGTGCTGGCGCGGGGCATGCTCGAAGGGGGGCGCGTGGTCCGCGGGCGCGGACCGGGGAGGCTCGCCGTGATGGAAGAACGAATCGATATCCTTTCGCCCTCGTTTCGAGCGAATCCGTATCCTCATTACGCCGCGATGCGGACGTCCTCCCCCGTGTGCCAGGTCGATCCCGACGGCATGTGGGCGGTGAGCCGCTGGGACGATGTCCTCTTCGTCCTGAAGAACCCGGCGCTCTTCTCCTCGCGGGGCTTCAAGGCGGTCATGGAGCCCCCGTGGATCGGGTACAACCCGCTCGTTCATTCGATGCTCGCGCTCGATCCGCCGGCGCACACGCGGCTCCGCGGCCTCGTCACCCGGGCGTTCGGCGGGGGCACGACGCGCCGCCTCGCCCCGAAGGTCGAGCGCCTCGCGGAGGAGCTCGCGGGGAAGCTCGTGGGCGAGGTCGATTTCGTCGAGGCCTTCGCGACCCCACTGCCGGCGTTCGTGATCGGCGAGATCCTCGGCCTCGACCCCTCGCTGCACGTGTTTTTCAAGCGCTGGGCCGACGACATCACCTCGATCGCACCCGAGCCCGAGAGCGCCGCGCACGTCGCGCAGGTGCAGACCGCGATCGCCGAGCTTTCGGGGTACCTGCGCGAGGTCGTGGCCGCGCGGCGGCGGGCGCCGGCGGACGACACGGTGAGCGATCTGATCCACGCCGAAGTGGACGGCCATTCTCTCACGGAAGACGAGATCCTTGATTTCCTGGTGCTGCTCCTGCTCGCCGGGCTGGAGACCACGACGCACCTGCTCGGCAACACGATGATCCTCCTCGCGGCGCAGCCGGCGATTTGGGATCGGCTCCGCGGAGATCCCGCGCTCGCCGCTCCGTTCGTCGAGGAAATGCTCCGGTATGACGGGCCGAGCCACGCGCTGCCGCGGATCACGACGGCGGAGGTGACAATCGCGGGGGTGACGATCCCGGTGGGATCACTGGTGCTCGCGCTCGTGGCGTCGGCCAACCGGGACGAGCGTCGGCATGCGGATCCGGACCGGTTCGACATCGATCGCAATGCACAGGGCCATCTCCAGTTCGGGCACGGGATCCATACCTGCGTCGGCGCGCTCCTCGCGCGGATGGAGGTGCGGATCGCGCTGGAGGTCCTCACGCGGCGGTTTCGGCGGGTGGAGCTCGGCGCGGGCGAGATCCGGTACAACCGGACGATCGCGATTCGCGGGCCGGTGGTGCTCCCCGTTCGGTTCTCGTGAACACGCGCGGCACGCGGGCCGGCGCGACGTCGACCGCGCGGGAACGTTTTTTGAAATGGCGCTCGGACCATGACCGCACACGCCGAGGCCCCTGCCGCGCTCCCCTTCCCGCTCGAACGTTCGGACGAGATCGGCTGGGCGGACGAGCTGCTTCTCCGGCTCGTCTCGACCACGATTCGCCGCCACAACGAGGCCGCGGACGAGGCGGGCCCTGCTGCGGCGACGGGCTTGACCGAAGCGGGGCGCGGCAAGGCGATCCTTCGGGGCGGCGCGATGTTCTCCGCGCTCGCCGGCGCCGGCGCAGGCCTCGTCTCCACGGGCGGCGCCTTGTTCACGGCCGGCACGCAAGGGGTCGGGGCGCTCGTCGCCCTCCCGGCGACCGCGCTCGGCGCTGCGCTCGACGCCGCGCTCCGCCTCGTCACGCAAACGTACACGGGCTGCCGCCTCGCGGGCTGCGTCGGCGTGCGCTTTGATCCGGACGACCCGGCCGACGTATGGGCGCTCTTCAAGCTCGTGCAGGGCGCCGAGCACGCCCCGGAGGAGCACGAGCACCCGGGCGCCGCGCTCGCGCGCCTCGCGCGCACCGACCTCGAAGGCGCCACGCAGGGCCTCGCCGCGCGCCTCTTCGGCGGAAGCCTCGCCCGCAGCTTCGTCCCGTTCGTCGGCATCGTCGCCTCGTCCGTCACGAATTACCTGGCCACGCGCAGGCTCGGCCAGACCGTCCTCCGGTACGTGCGGTATCGCGCCGCCTTCGACCGTGTCCTCTCCGACGAGCGCCTTTTGCCTGTGAAGGATCGGCTCTTCGAAGGCCTGTGGTTCCTCTTCGAGGCCGACGGATGGCTGCGGCCGGAGGAGACGGCGCTCCTGTTCACGTTCTTGCGCGGCTGCGAGACCGACATCTCGATCGGCCTCGACGAGCGGCTCGCGGATCCGATCGGCTGGTGCTCGCGGCTCGGCGACGTCCCTGCCCCGGCGCGGGCGCCTTTTTATCATGCGCTCGAGATTGGCGCGACCGTCGACGAGCGCGCCTCGCTCCGGGAGCGCAAGCTCCTCGCGCGCGCGGCCGAGGCGCTCTCCGTCCGTTTCGACGAGGCGCGCCTCGAACGGATGATCCGCCAGATGCACACGCGCGGGATGTTGTCGCCCGAGCTCTCCGCGGAGGGGCTCACGCAATGGGAAGCGCGCGGTCGCAAGGCGGCTTAGGGGTTTCTCCAAGAAGGTCGACCGCCACCGCGAGCCATTCCGCCCGCCGCCTGTCAACCAACCATGGAGACGACCCGCAGCTCGTCCTCGCGACCGTGCGCGCGCAGGTCCCGGAACGCCGTCGCGCGGCTCTCGCCGAGATACGCGCGCACCGACGCGACGAAGGTCACGGGGACACGCACCTCCGGCGCGAGCACCTCGATCTCGAATCGGCGCTTGCCCTGCGTGCGGTCGATCGGCGCGTTCACGATCTCGCCCTCTTGAAGGCCGTCGATCTCGAAGTCGCCGTGGCCCCGCGCCCGGAGCGCGTCCTCGGGGAAAGGCATTCGCCCGTCGCCGAAGAGCGCTGCGTCGCGGCTCCCGACGTTACATTGCAAGACGAGCTGCATGTCGTCCCAGAGATCGACCATCAAATCGCCGTACGGGATCCAGCAGATCCGTCGCTCGTTCTCCTCGAAATCGTAGTCCGGGCCGAGGGAACGAAAAAGGGCCGACCGCGCGCGACTCTCGGGGGGGCCCGGCTGGAACGGGAAGATGGCGGAGGGGCCCCAAAAGAGCCGCGCCCGGGGGGAGCGGCCGCGCAGCCAGGTGAACTCCCCGAGGGGCTCGGACCGGTAGGGTGAACAGGGAAACCCCTCCGGCACGGTCCAATCGCCGGAGCGACGGGTCTCGACGTGGAAATAGTAATCGAGGCTCATCGGGGACGCCGGCCCCTATTCGACGAACGGGAGAACCACGATGGCGCGGCCTGTCGGAGGCGGGAATCGCATCGGCTCGAACACACGAACGAGGCAATGGACGAGCTCCGGGCTCGCGGCGCTGAGCGCGGAGTACGCAATCGGGCCGACCAGCTCGACATGTCCATCCGTGGCGATGTGGAGCTTGAGCTCCAGCTTCCCTGTCTTGCGCTCGGAGGCGCGCTGCTTCTCTTGAGCGTGACAGACGTTGACGGCGGGCGTGAGCTCTTTCAACGTGGCCACGAGTGCCTCCCCCCATTCCGGCGACTGGTCGCGCGACCCGTCGTCGACGCAGCGCGCCTGCGCGCTTCGATAGACGAGTTCGCGCTGGCGCGCCGCGACGTCGGCCGCGCGATCGAAGGGGGCGAGGTCCGGCTCGCCCCGGTGCACGAGCCCGAAGATGTGCGCCGTCGTGAGCAGCAGATAGGCCGTCGCGAGCCGGAAGTCGTTTGCCTCGGTCGCGAGCGTGGGATCTTGGAGCGTGTCGGCGAGGTGCTCGCTGGTGTCGCAGGATCGCTCCAGCCGGTGCATCAGCGCCTCCACGCGCGGCATGGGCGTCGTCGAGCGAATCTCGACGGCCGGCACGTCACGCATTTCGGCGTCGAGCACCGCCTGGAGGCGGGCGCATTCCCCCGCGCGGTCTGCCGCGACCGAGGGAGCCGGGGGCACCTCCGAGGCGCGGGGAGCCGCGGGCGAGACCGGGGGCGCGCCGCAGGCCGCCACGAGGGGCGCTGCAAGCGTCGCCATCACGAGCGCATGGGCAGGACGAAACATACGAGGAGGATACGGACGCTCAGGACCCGAGTGGCAAGATCTTGGCCTGACACGTATGGTCGACGCATTCGGCGACCGCGTCGCCGCATCCGCGGCGGGTGCACGCGACACCCGCGCAGCCTTGCGGGCGGTGCGCGTCGGCGTGCGCCTTGTTGAACGCCTCAACCTTTCCGCCGTTGCAGTGGTCGCAGCACGCGGTCTCGACGACGACGCAGTCGGCGTCCGACTGACACGTGGTGTCCGCCGAGGCGGCGCTCGGCACTTCGTCGCCAGGCGACGCGCCGGCGCACGCGAGCGCGGCGAGCGTCCACAAGGAGAAACCCAACGTCCCGAGCACGCGTCTGTTCATGCAGCATCTCCTCGCCGAGGGGGAGCCAAGCGTCTGCACCGGAACGTACGAGATCCCCGCCCCTTCCACCAGGGTCTAGCCCGTTTCCGCTCCCTCCGGAGCGCCGCCAGGCTGGCGCGCTTGTTGCCGATCCCCGGGCCATGGCACCCTCCCCGCGAGCGTTCCCATGACGCGCCCCTTTCCACCTGAGGTCGTCGCCTCGTGATCCCGAAGGCGTCCGTCGATTCGACGCTGCGGGCCATGGGACGGGCGCTCTTGCATCGCAATTACCGGCTCTTTTTCTTCGGGCAGGGCGTCTCGCTCATCGGGACGTGGCTCACGCGCGTCGCCACGAGCTGGCTCGTGTATCGGCTGACGGACTCTCCGCTGATGCTCGGGCTCGTCGGCTTTGCCGGGCAAATCCCGACGTTCGTCCTCGCCCCGTTCGGAGGCGTGCTCGTCGACCGCTGGGACCGCCACCGCATGCTCGTCGTCACGCAGGTGCTCGCGATGGTGCAATCGGCGCTCCTCGCGTTTTTTTCGCTCACCCACACGATCACGGTCGCGCACGTGCTCGTGCTCTCGGTGTTCCAGGGGTTCATCAACGCGTTCGACACGCCGGCGCGGCAGGCGTTCGTCGTCGAGATGGTGGAGGAACGGGCAGATCTCCCGAATGCGATCGCCTTGAACTCCTCCATGGTCAACGCCGCGCGGCTGCTCGGCCCGTCCGTGGCGGGCGTGCTCATCGCGGCGGTCGGCGAAGGAATGTGTTTTTTGATCGACGCCGTCAGTTACCTGGCCGTCATCGCCTCGCTCCTCATGATGCGCCTCACGCCCGCGGCGACGACATCGGCGCACAGCCGCATCCTCGCGGAGCTGCGCGACGGCTTCCGGTATGCGGCCTCGTTCGCGCCCATTCGAGCCATTCTGCTGCTGCTCGCGCTCGTGAGCTTGACGGGCGTGCCGTACACGGTGCTCATGCCCGTCTTCGCCGCGCGGGTCGTCGGCGGCGGTCCGCATTCCCTTGGCCTCCTCATGGGCGCCTCGGGCGTCGGCGCGGTCGCGGGGGCGCTCCTCCTGGCGTCGCGCCGCAGCGTGCTCGGCCTCGGGCGGACGGTGGTCATCGCCGGCGGGCTCTTCGGCGCGGGGCTCATCGCCTTCTCGTTCTCGAGGTGGCTGCCGCTCTCCATGGTGATGATGGTGCTCGTCGGCGGCGGCATGATGGTGCAGATGGCGGCGAGCAATACGCTGCTGCAAACGCTCGTCGACGAGGACAAACGCGGCCGCGTGATGAGCTTTTACACGATGGCGTTCTTCGGCATGGTCCCGTTCGGGAGCCTCGCGGCGGGCTGGCTCGGGGCGCGTTTCGGCGCGCCGATGACGGTGCGGCTCGGCGGCGTGGTGACGCTCATCGGCGTGGCGGTCTTCTTGCAGAAGCTGCCCGCGCTGCGACGCGCGGTGAGGCCGATCTACGTCCGGCTCGGGATCCTGCCGGAAATCGCCGCTGGTCTCCGAGAGACGACGAACAAGCAGGGATAGGATTTGAGCGGTTTCGGGGGCCGGCATCCGCGTAAGGTCACCTCCCCCGTCCGGTCGCGCCGTCTCACACCACGGTCACCTCGCCTTTCCGGTCGGGTTCCGGGCTCTACACGACGGGGGTCCGCTCCTCCTCGTCTCCTGCCGGCACCTCCCACAGGTGTAACCCGCCCGGCGCGTCCTCCTCCGCGGGATCCACACACGTGTAGACCGGTGATCCCGGTCGGGAGACGCCGATCTACACAGCGGTAAGTCCGCTTCGCCGACCGGGTTTTTGATCTCACGCAGCAGTGACCGGCCGTCCCCGGTCTCCTGCCGGCACCTGGCACAAAGGTGACCCGGGGTGTTTGCTCTCTCCGGCCGAAGCGCGCCGGTTCCGGCCTTCGCTCAGGGCACGCAGAGCTGCGCTTGTGCCATGCAGGCGTTGCAAGCGCCGCCGGGGCACGGGTGGACCTCGACGGCCACGCACGTCCCGCCGTTGCAGTCCGCGTCCGTGGCGCAGTCGTCCACTGGATAACAGCCCTGCGGGAAACCCCCCTGCGGCTTGACGCCGCACACGGCGAAGTCCATCCAGCGACACCCCTGCGCGTTCCCGCATTCGCTCATGTCGAGGGTGGCGCAGGCCGAGCTCGGCGTGCACGACGTGGGGCTCGTGACCCATACGTCGTTCTCGCAGACGATCTGGACCGGGCAGCCGCTCGCGTCGAGGTACGCGCATGGGTTCTGCAAGCAGCATCCGCTGCACGGGGTCCCCTCGACGGGCAGGGTGTCCGGGCAGGTCATCGGGCAGGCGTAGTCGCTGACGTACCACGTCTCGCCGTTGCACGACGCTTCGATGAAGCTGTCCCCGCAGAGCGGATTGAAGTACTGGCACCCTGTGTAGTTGACCTCGCACGCGCTCCCGTGCACGGGCACCTCCTCGGGGCAGGGCTCCGTGCAGTCGCACCCGCACCCGGCAGGGTCGTAGATGTCGTACCTCCAGGACCCGTTATCGCACACCAACTGGGTGCCATAGCCGCAAGCGTCGAGCTTGCCGCACACCTCCCCCTCGACCAGGCAGGGGCCACTCGGCCACGAGCCGTCGTCCGGACAACTCGACGCGCATTGCGCGGGGTCCTGGCACCCGCCTGTGCCACCCATGCCTCCGCCGCCGGGGTTTTCCTCCCCCGGGCCGCCCGTCGTCATCGCGCCCTTGCAGGCCGGGGCAAGGGCCACGAGGAAGAGGGCTGCGAGCAATCCGATGCGCTTCGTCTGGTTCATGGTCCCAAGCTCCAAGGCGCAGCCCGGCACAGGATGGCGCGGGATCACGCCGCCGGGGTGCATGCCGGATGCCCTCTGCAATGTCGGGGCCGTCCCTCGAAGCGGGTCGCGCTCAGCGGCGCGGAGCGTAGGTCCGCGTCATTCGCCCCAGAGCGCCCTGCATTCGCTCATGATGGCCTCGTCCACGGGCACGTTCGGCACGTTCGGGAGCTCTTTCGCGGGGGTCGACTTGAAATCGAAGACGTCCCACGGCGCGAGCGCATTGGCGTCACGATGGGTGAGCGCCGGGATCTGGAAGCGCGCCTCGATGAACCGAACGACCGAGGTGTGATCGTAAACGTCGTGGCTCACGTAGCCCTTCTTCGCATAGGGCGAGACGACGAAGAACGGGACACGGACGCCGTACGATTCGAAGACGGCGCGATCGGTGTCGTCGAGCTCGCGATCGTCGGGGGCGCAGGCCTTCGGCGGCGGCACGTGGTCGTACAGCCCTCCGTGCTCGTCGTAGTTGATGAACATCGCCGAGCGGCTCCAATGCGGGCTCGCCACGAGCGCGGCGATCGCCTCGGCGAGCCAGTTCTGCCCGAGCGTCGCCGGCGTCGGGGGGTGCTCGTCGGTGTGGTCCATCTGCCCGCTGCTCGTGCCGTCGGGATCGATGAACGCGACCTGCGGGAGCTTGCCCTCCGCCGCGTCCGTGAAGAACTGGCTCATCGGCACGAAGCGATTCTCCTCCTGCCTCAGCTCGAGATACCGCTCGATGAACATGGCGAACGTGGGCGTGTTCTCGTAATAGAAGCGCCACGAGATCTTCCGCTTGTTCAGGGAATCGACCAGCGTCGACGTCACGCCCTGCGGGAAATCGTTCGACTTGAGGCCGAACGAGGTCGCGGCGTGCATGAACATCCGATTGGGCCAGGTCGCCGTGGGCGCCGACGCGAAGTACCGATCGCCGATCGAGAAGTTTTTCGCGAGCCAGTACACGAGGGGGAGATCGGCCTCGGTGTAATACCCCATCGCGCGTCGGCCGAGCAGCATGCTGAGATCGCCGTTCATGGGGAGCTCGTGCGCGCCCTCGTTCGTGGTGACGAAGCCGCTCATCGCGCCGCCGGCGATCTGCTGCTTGATGGCGCCCCAGCTATGCGCGGTGTCGACGAAGCAGTGCTGTTCGAGCGGGAACGGCGCGATCGGGTTGCCGTCGGGATCGAGGTTCGTGAAGCCCTCGGGCGCGACGTCGGCGTCGATCCCCACGTCGCCGATCTTCTGCAGGTAGTGATCGAAGGAGCGGTTTTCCATCATCGCGACGACGATGTGATCGATCGGGATCTCCGCGCCGACCGGGTGGCTCTCCCCCTGCGTCTCGGCCGGCAGCGCGCCCGCGCGATAGGCGCAGCTCTCGCGCGCCGTCGCGGCTTCCTCATCCGCAGGCTCGACGACGTCGCGATTCCACTCGGCCGGGCCAGGCAGCTCCGGGGCCGCCGTCGGCGGCGGCGAAGACGGTGAGGTGCACGCGGGAATGCACGAAACGAGCACCAAGGCGAAGAGCGGCCGGGGGATGCGCATGCGGCGGAGTATCGCCCATGTGCGGGACGAAATCCATAGAACGGGAGCAGCGGCGGGAACGTTCCGTTACCTATCACGGCGACGGTGCAGACCCCTACGCGCGGATTTATTTGTAGAGACCACTTCTTTGACACAGAGGTGTGTCCGCGGGCGGGCTCTGCGACAGCTCGGCACGCGCTTCGCGCCACGGGAGGTCGTGACCCATCGAGAAGTTGGCGCTTGACTTTTTGAGGCCTTGTGGTGCGCACCTGCGGAGATTCATCGATAGCATGGATCGCTGCGCCTTCGTCCAGCCACTATCAAAGTCGTTTGTCAACATAATAGTTTTATGCGACCAGGGCCGAGATTTGCTCGACAGTGCCGAGGCCGACTGTTATGTGTAGAACGGACGGCGCCATTCCTTCCGTCGATGGACGGGGGCACAGGGCGTCCCCTTCTCGGCTGTATCAGTCGCAGCTCCAGAAGTGTCCAAAATTCGACGGAAGAGCAGGAGGCCGTATGGCTTTTGCCCTCATCAACGCGAGAGGCACGACGAGCCCCGAGCCAGCGCAGCGCATCGACGATGCTGGCCGGAGGATCGTGTCCACACGGTCGTTCACGTCGGCGGCTTCCAAGGCATTCGCTCCGCTGAGCTGCGAGGACGCGCAGCGTGCTTATCTCGAAGAGATCGAGCTGCGGCTCGGGCGCGGGTTCGTCGCCGCAGGGCTCGTGCGGGAGATGATCGAGTATCAGCTCATGACCGGCGGCAAGCGGGTGCGGGCGCTCTTGCCGGTATGGATCTGCGTGAATATGGGGGGGCGGGCCGAGGCGGCGCTGGACCTGGGGGTCGGCCTGGAGCTGCTCCACAATGCCACCCTCATTCACGACGATCTGCAAGACGGCGACGCCTACCGGCGTGGCCGGCCCGCGATCTGGCGCCGGTGGGGGAAGGCGCAGGCGATCAACGCGGGCGATGCGCTTTTTTTCGAGGCCTTCCGCTGCTTCGCGCGTGCCCCGGCAGGGCCGCGGCTGCTCGAGACGATGACCGCGGCGATGGTGCGCCTCGCCGAGGGGCAGAGCATGGAGTTTCAACTCCAGCTCGCGCAGGATCACCCGCACGCGCTGCCGCCCACGTTGCGGACCTGGGAGGAAGTGGCGCGGCGCAAGACGGGCATGCTCTTCGCGGCGTGCCTGCGCGCGGGCGCGGCGGCGGCGGAGCAGGACGAGCCCACCGTGCAGGCCGCGGGCGACTATGGCGAGGCGCTCGGGCTTCTTTTCCAGCTCCAGGACGATTACCTCGACCTGATCGGCGACAAGGGGCGACACGGCCGCGGCAGCGACCTCGTCGAGGGCAAGCTGTCGTTCCCGGTGCTGTGGGCGTACGAGCATGGAGCCGCGGAGGCCGTGGCGCCCCTTCGAGCGCTGTTCGCGCTTCCACGAGAGGAGCGGACCGCGGCGCGGGTGAGCGAGGCCATCGCGGCGCTTCAATGGTCCGGCGCGCTCGCGGCGACAGCGGCCTGGCTCGGCGCCGCGGCCGAGGCCGCGCAGGCGCACATGTTTTCGGCGGTCATCCCCGGCTGGATCGACCGGTGCCTCGCGCCTGTGGCACATGCGATGCCGCCCGCCGGGGCGTCGGCGCCGACGGACGTCGGAGCCGCAGCATGGTTTGCCCCGAGGAGCGGAGATCAGGCCATTGCCGACGTGGTTCCTTGACCCGATCATGAATCGTTGAACGGAAGGTAGGGCCCGTATGCGTCCGCTGCTCGCAAAAAGCTTCCATCAGGGAGGCATCTCTGGCGCTGTGGGGACCACGAGCGAGTGGGCACGTGGCGCCATGCGTGATGTCCTGCGTGAAGGTCGCCTGAGCTGGGCGTTCGTCGTGGGAGACTTGTCTTCCGCGGTCGCGCCGGCGCTTTTGTTCTCCCTGGCGGCGTGGAAATCCGAGGGAGCGCGCTGGGACGAGTTGCCCTCCGTGTTCGTGCGGAGCCTCTTGTACTTTTGGCTCTACATTTACGCGTTCTGCCTGCCAAATCAGATCACCGCGATCGAGGAGGACCGGCGAAACAAGCCCCATCGTCCTCTCGTCGTCGGCGCCGTTTCCGTGCGCGGCGCGTGGCTGCGGTGGTTCGTCGTGATGGTCTTGTTCAGCATTGCAGGCGCGTGGCTGGGGGTGTTCGCGTATACCCTGCTTTGGCAGGCCCTCATCGTCGGCAGCAACGTCCTGGGTGGCGCTCGGAGCTGGGTCTTCAAAAACCTCAGCATGTCGCTCGGGATCGTCGCGCAGCTCGGTGCAGCGTGGCAAATGGTGACCCCCCTGACGCCCACGGCGTGGCGGTGGATTCTCTTGCCAGCCGTCGTGATCTTTCCCCTGATCTCCCTTCAGGATCTCCGGGATGTCGAGGGCGACCGCGTGATCGGGCGCCGGACGTTCCCGATCGTATTCGGAGAGAAAGCGACGCGGATCCTGCTCGGAGTCGCGTTCGCGCTCCTGCCGTTCGCCGTGCACGGGGCCGTGATGGGCCCTGCCGGCGCGCGAGGGGCAGCGTGGGTGTGCGAGGGGACGCTCGCCCTCGTGGCGCTCGTGATTGCCGCGCGCGTGGTCCTCCTCCGCTCGAAGAGCGCGGATCACCGCACCTATATGTTTCTCACGTACTGGTATTGCCTGCTGCTCGTGAGCGCGATCGTGATCCTGTGACGGCGCGCGCTGCCACCTTCCGAAAGCGAGGTGTTCCTTGAGGCTCGAAGATCCGCCTGGCCCCGTGGGCCCCCCCCTGATCGGCAACATGCTCGAGTTCCGGAAGGACAGGATGGCCTTCCTGATACGCGCGGCCCGGACCTACGGGGACGTCGTCCATTTCCGCCCGGGGCCCTTTCACGCCTACCTCTTGAACCACCCGGACCATATCCGGGATGTCCTCGTGGGGCGGCCGGCGAAGTTTCTGAAGAACCGGATTCAAGGGTGGATGGTGGAGCCGCTCCTCGGCAAGGGGATGATCATCTCGAACGGCGAGGATCACAGGCGGCAACGTCGAGCGGCCCAGCCAGCGTTCGCCCCGAGGCGGATCGAGGGTTATTGCGGAATGTTCGTGCGCCACGCCGAGGAGGCGATGAAGGCGTGGGGGACGGGCGGCGAGTACGACATCGACACGGAAATGTTGCGGCTCGCCATGAAGAACCTCTGCGAGGCGCTCTTCAACGCGGACACGACGGACATCAGCAAGCGCGCCGAGGAGGCGCTGCCGATCGCCATCGAATTGCTCACGAAGGATTCGGAGCTGTGGGTGCCGCTGCCGAGCTGGTTGCCGACGCAGCACAACCGGAAAAAGAAAGAGATGATCCGGGCGCTGACCGACATCGCGCTGAGCTTCGCAGACGACTGGCGCAAGTCCGGGGTGGACAGGGGTGATCTGCTCTCGATGCTGATGCTCGCGCGTGATGAAGAAGGGTGCCCGATCGCGCAAGCGGAGCTGCGTGATCATCTCGTCACGATGTTCGCGGCCGGCTACGAGACGACCGCGTTCACGCTGATCTGGGCCTGGATCCTGATTGCGCAGCACCCCTCGGTCGAAGCCGCGCTTCATGCGGAGCTCGATCGCGTCCTCGGGGGGCGCGCGCCGACCGCGGAGGATTTGCCGAAGCTCACCTACACGTCGATGGTCTTGAAGGAGACATTACGTCTCTACCCTGCCGCCTGGGTGCTCGCGCTGCGCGAGCCGGTCGAGGATGTCGCGATTGGCGGATATCGCATCCGAAAGGGGAGCTTCCTCTTCATCTCCCCTTACATCATCCAGCGCGATCCGCGATATTTCGACGATCCCGAGCGTTTTGATCCCGAGCGTTTCTCGCCGGACGCGGAGAAGGAGATCCCGCGGGGCGCTTACTTGCCCTTCGGCATCGGCCCACGCGTGTGCATCGGCCAGTCGTTCTCGCAGACGGAGGCGCTGCTCGTCCTGGCCACGCTGGCGCAGCACTATCGCGTGTCGGTGAAGCCGGGCCAACGGCTCGACCCGTGGGGAGGCCTGGCGTTGCGACCTCCGGCGGGCGTCCGCGTCCGGATCACCCCCCGAACGTCCGGCGCGCGGGCTGCGACGGAGGCCATTTCCTCCCCCCCCGCGTGAGGGAGTTACCCTTTCACGCCGCGCAGGTGTTTGATCGAGAATTCCAGCGCGGCGCGAAGGGTCCCCAGGGTCTTGATCGTCCCCAGGTCGAACCCGAGCGTGACCATCGTCGCCGCGACGCTGGGCTGGATACCGGTGATGATGCCTTCGGCGCCGAGGAGCCGGATGGCCTGGATGATCTTGATGAGGTGATTTGCGGTGGAGGTGTCCACCATGTCGACGCCCGTGAGATCCAGGATGGCGATCCGGGCGCCTTTTTCGCTTACCGCCGCGAGCAGGTGATCCATCACCTGCGCCACGCGCGCGCTATCGACCACACCCAGCATGGGCAGGGTCAAGACCCGATCCCATACCTCGACGATCGGCGTGGCGAGGGATTGGATGACAAGTTGCTGCCGCTCGATGAGCGCGAGCTTCTCTTTGAGCGCTACCTCGGAGCGCTTCATCTCCGAGACATCGAGGGAGACGCCGACCACGCCCGTGATCTCGCCCTGCCCGTTACGTACCGGGACATGCCAGGTCTCCCACCAGTTCCCGTAGGTCTCCGCGTACGCATGGTCGAGTTTCCCCTGGAGCGCGCTTTCCACCGGCACCAGGGTCTCGTGCCCTTCATAGGCTTCCAGCATGTTCATCCCGAGGAACTGACCCGGGGTGATACCCGTTTGCGCGAGCCCTTTGCCCGCTTGGTGCGTAATCGTACCCTTCGCATCGATCGCCCACACGACGATCGGCAGGTTCTCCTCGAGGATTCGGAGGATCGCGCCTTTCTGCTGAAGCGCCTTTGCGTTGGGTAGATCGACGTCGATCTCACGCAGCGCTCCATGAACCTCCTTGCCGGCCGAGGAGCGCCGCGCGTGACAGGAGACGATTCGATAGGCTCCGTTTGCCCCCTGGAGCCGGAATTCGAAGGGCGTGTGCGTGGCATCACCGCCGATCCGCGCCCACGCCTCCGCAAACGCGTCGCGGTCGTCCGGGTGAACGCGCTCCACGAGCTTGATGCCATTCCGGCCCTCTGGCCCGAGCCACTGCGCGAGGGTATCGGTGAGGAAAAGCACTTCGCTATCCCCATCCGCAACAAAAAGGAGCTCGGGGCAGTGGGTGAGGAAGTCGGTAAAAACCTGGGCGGGGCTCATGATCGCCGATTGTAGCGATCACCGTCGAACGTTGAAAGGGAATTTGCAGCATCATTGGGTCCCGTACCAGTAAGTAAAACCACTGCGTGTCAAAAATTTGTCAGTTCGCGGCCTTTAGCGACTCCGCTGTGTATGCATCCACGCATATCTCGCTTGAAATATCGCGAAAATAGAGCTTTGCGTAAACACGCGTCCGTGGCAGAATGACAAGTCAACTCGGGCTGCGCATCTCCTGTTGATGCCCAGGAGATTCGCCCAGTTGCGAGCGCACGTGGCGCACGCGTGGTGGGGGAAAGCCACGTGCAATGACGCATGCGTTGGGCGCATGGCATTGCATAGGAGTCTACCCATGAGGCTACCGATCCCTGCGATGGTCATCGGCCTATCTTTGGCGAGCGGAGGTGTCGCGCATGCGACGGACCTCGACGTCCTCGTGAAGGGTGCGAAGCTCCATAGCGCGAACGGGCTCGCATCCGACGGGCTGGGCCATTTGTACGCGGCGAGCGTGTTTGGCAACGAGATCGTCAAGATCCGGGAGCTCGACGGGAAGATCCTGTCGCGCCGGGGGATGGCCGACGGCGTGCAATTCCCCGACGATCTCACCTTGGGCCCCGACGGCTCGATCTATTGGACGTCGCTGCTCGTCGGCCAGGTTGGCCGGCGTAAGCCGAACGGCGTGACGAGCTTTCAATCGGTGGCGCCCGGGGTCAACCCCATCACCTTCTCGAACGGCCATCGGCTCTTCACGGCCCTGGCCTTCCTCGGCGATGCGCTTTACGAGCTGAGCCCCACCTTCAGCGCGCCGCCTCGGCTCATCACGACGAACCTGGGCTTCGTGAATGGAATGGACTGGGGGCCGGATGGACGGCTCTACGGCCCTGTCTCCCTGGGGAAGGAAATCATCAGCATCGACGTCGACTCGTGCGAAAACGCCACCGATCCCTACAACGAGTGCGACATCACGCTGATCGCGGACGATTTCTTCCAGGTGAGCGCGCTCAAGTTCGACGCCTTCGGTCGGCTCTTTGCGGTCGACATCAACGGCGACGTCCTGCGGATCAACGTCGCCACCGGGGCAAAGTCCGTCGTGGCCCGCTTGCCGCTCGGGAACGACAACCTCACATTCGATAGCTGGGGCCGTGTCGTGGTGTCGAACGGCTACGACGGGACCATCACGCGGATCAACTACAATGGCTCGCGCACGATCCTCGTTCCCGGGGGCGCCATCGTGCCCAGCGGCGTGGCCGTGCTCGCCGACGGATGCGACGAGTCCGTGTTCGTCGGCGATTTCATCAAATTGCGTACGTTCGACGGCGACACCGGCAAACAAACGGCGTTCGCCCCGACGCTCGCCGGCGTGCCCGGAGCCCTCCCGCCCTCCATTACGGCGTCGCGGGACGGCGATCATATCCTGACCACGGCGTGGTACGGAAATAGCGTCGCCGTGTGGGATCCCGCGGCCGAGGCGGTGGTGGAGACGTATCCGGGCTATGTTCAACCCCTGAACGCGATCAAGTTTCAGGGCCACCTGGTGGTAGCTGAATATGGCGCCGCGCCCGGCGCCGCGCGGGTGATTCTCCAGGTCGGCGCGACACGTATCACGCTGACGGATACACTCGCCGTGCCGACGGGGCTCGCGGCCGCGGGCGACGATCTCTGGGCTGCGGACTGGTCGTCCGGTACGGTGTGGCAGCTCATCGACGACGGCGTCCATCTCGCGTCGCCGCTCCTCGTCGCATACGGACTTTCGAATCCGGAGGGGCTCGCGGTCGATCTGGATGGCACCTTGCTCGTGGTCGAGGCAGGCGCAGGGCGACTTTCGAGGATCGATCCCGACACGGGCGTGGTCTGGACCGTGGTGAGCGGATTGTCCCCCGGGCTTCCGGCGCCCGCTGCGACGCCACCGAGTTATTTCTTCAGCGGCGTCGACGTCGGCCCCTCCGGGACCATCTACTTCTCCAATGATGCGTCGAGCCGTGTGTACCGACTGACCGATTGAGCCGGCGCTGCCCCAAGGCGTCGACCGACGCCTGCTCGCGGATCACCACCATCCCGACGGCGAGGCTTCCGGGCCGGTCGTGTTGATGCGTAGCCCTTATGGGCGCAGCGCCCTGTTCGGCACAATGGCGGCGCTCATGGCCGAGCGGGGGTTGCAGGTCGTGGTGCAGAGCGTCCGAGGCACGATCCCCGCGCTGCCGGCGCAGGGAATACGCCTCGCGCCCGGGAGCGTTCGTTCCCTCATGCGTAGCTCCCTCCACGCCGTCCTTCGCCCCTTGCTGGCCCTCGGCCTCGCGGGCCTGCTCTCCACCGCCACGCGCGACGCCGCGGCTTGTTGGGACGGCTGGTACGCCGAGATCGGCGGCGTTGACATCCGCCGCGTCCTCGACGTCGCCGAATGGAACCCCGAGCACGCCCGCGAGTCAGCTCGCTGGGGCGCGCGCATCCATGCCCTTCTGCCGCCGGGCGCGGCGCTCTCCATCGAGTGGGACGAGGCGACCTGCGAGAGCGACCAGGGCGCGTGCGGCGCGGTGACGACGATCGCCGCCGGCTCGGAGGACCTGCCAGCGGCGTTCCGCGCCGTGGCGAAGGTGTTTCAGGTCCCCGCCGCCAAGGTGCGGAAGGCGCGCGCGCTCGAGCCCACGCTCTACACCGTGCAAATCTTCGCCGGCAGCAAGCGCCGCGCCCTCGCCGTGAAAGGCCACGTGGCGGCTCTCGATGCCGGCGAACACGGCTTTTTCGTGGAGGGAGGGTTCCCCGCGACCAAGCAAACCGCGCACGTCCTCCGTGATCCCGAGGCCAGGGGCCCGCATCGGGTGATTGTCGGCACGTTCTTGCGCCGCAAGGAGGCCGAGGCCGCGCTCGTCGGGCTGCGCGCCAAGGGCTTTGGCGGATACGTGCGCACGTTGCCCGCAGGCAAGGCGATCGACGAGGCGTCGTTCACGAAGATGGGGTGACGGGCGAGGGCTTGTCACGATTCCCCGCCCGGCGGTACGTTGGGAAGATGCGCGCGCTCGTCCTCGCCTCGATGTTTCTGCTCCCCCTCTGTGGTTGCCCCGCCAAACCCGAGGCCGACAGGGCGAGGCCGGCGGCGCAAAACGAGACCTCGACGCCGAAGACGACCTCGACGGGCGACGCCAAGGCCGCCGCGGGGCCGTTCGTACGCGAGCGCGTCGCCCATAGCGATGCGAAAGGGCTCGACGCGTGCGCCTACCTCGGCGGCATGGGGTTCGCTTGCCTCGACGCTTTGATCGCCGAGAAGGACCCGATCGTGCGCCGCTACATGCGCAGGTTGAGCGACGCGGACGCGCGGCAAGCGTTCGACAGGCTCCAGCGAGGCGAGGTGACCGGCGTCGCCCACGCGGAGATGTCCATGGGGTGCGCGGACAGCGGGGCCTGCGGCGCGACCAAAGACATCGGGGACGATGGGTATGCGTGTCTGACGAAGGCCGAGATGGCGCGGCAGGAAAAACAGACCGCGGAGGCCCAAGCCGCGCACGCGCGCGCCTGCAAATGCAGCCCGGAGCGGGCGCAGATTCCGGTCATGGGAGGCTTCCTCGCTTGTGACGGCGCGACGCCCGTCGAGCGTGGAAAAAACCTGACGGCAGAGGAAGCGGCCGAGGTCCGGGCCTGCGGCGAGTGCGACGCGAGCACAGGGCCCGCGGCCTGCGCCAAGGAGCTCACGAGGCTCTCGAAGCGCGACGGCGATCCGGATCTCGCCAAATACATCGAGACCGTGCACGTGCCTCGTTGTCGCCGCCCCTGATCTACCTGGCCTTGCGCCGCGTCGCCCTCGCCAAGACGAATGCCGCGCCGACCAGGAACGCGGCGGCCGCGCCTCCCTCCTCGCCGACCGCGCAGCCCCCACAACCGATGCTACGTCGAGGCAAGCCTTTCGCCTCGTACTGGCCGGGCGGCGGCACGTAGGCCGTGGCCACTTCGCCCGTGCGCACGCAGACCGAACGCTTTTCACAGCGGCGCGGGGCATCGCAGGCCGCGCCCGGGCCACAAATGCCGAGCGCCGCGTCGTAGGACCGCGGCGGGCCGCTCGGATCGCGCCGGCTGTAGATCGACCTCGTTTCGACGCAGGCCGTCACCTCGCTACACGTCTCGTCCCCCGCGCAATCCCTGTCGCTCTGGCACGTCGCGAGCCGACATTCGCCGCCAATCTCACCGCGCCACCCCGATGGGCAGTTCGTCGGCGCCTTCTTCTCGCAGCGCGAGCCCCCATGATCGGAGACGCCGACCTTGCCCGGCGCGCAAAACAACGGCTTGGCGCCGACGACGTCGGCACGCGCCGGCCCGGTCAGCGCGAGCATGACGACCACGAGGCCGAGGAGGATGCAGGCGAACCGATGCATCCAACGACGATCATCGCACCAAGCAGCCCGCGTCAAGCCCGGATCACCCGACCGCCTCATCCAACCCGCCGCGGCGTGCTACACAGCCCCCCGATGTCCGAGCCCCAAGAGACCCCCTTCGACCGCATGGGCGGCGAGGCCGCCGTCCGGAACCTCAGCGAGCACTTTTACGATGCGATGGACCGCGACGAGCCCGCCCTCGCCAAGCTGCACGAGCTCGACGAGCAAGGCCGCGTCTCACGCCGCAGCCGCGATCGTTTCGCATTGTTCCTGATCGGCTGGCTCGGCGGCCCGCAAGATTACATCGCGCAGAACGGCCACCCACGCCTGCGCATGCGTCACGCCCGCGTCCCCGTCGATATCGCCATGCGCGACGCCTGGATGCGAGCCATGACGACCGCCATGGACGAGGTCGGCGTGGCGCAAGATCTCCGCACGTTTCTCCTCGGCCGTCTGGCCGATGTCGCCGACTTCATGCGCAATCGGCCAGGCTGAGGGGGGAGTTGGAGCGTTTCGCCGGGGTTTCACCCCGGGCCCGACCAGGGGCTCTTCGCCCCTGGACCCGAACCAGGGCGCAGCCCTGGACCTTTGGTGCATCGACCGCGATGCGGTCGATGCCAAAGAGGGTGTTCGCTAGAAGAGGACCGGCAGCGCCCGCAGGCCCCGCAGGAAGGATTTGGCCCAGCGGACCTCCTCGGGCGGCACGGCGAGGCGCATTGCTGGGAACCGTCGGAACAAGGTGTCGAAGGCGATCTGGCCCTCCACCCGCGCCAGCGGCGCGCCGACGCAGAGGTGAATGCCCTTGCCGAAAGCGACGTGCCGCTCGGCCCCCTGGCGCGTGATGTCGAAGGCGTCAGGGTTCGAGAAGCGCGCCGGGTCGCGATTCGCCGCAGCGAGGCCCACCATGACAGGCTCGCCTTTCGGGATGCACGCCCCGCCGAGATGCACGTTCTCCTTGGCGATGCGCGCCGTGACGAAATCGACCGGGCCCCAGTAACGCAGCGTCTCCTCGACGACACCCTTCGCGAGCGTCGGATCCGCCTTCAACTTGCCGAGCTCCGTCGGATGCTGGAAGAGCGCGAAGGCCCCGTTGCCAATCAGGTTCACGGTGGTCACGTGCCCCGCGAGGTACAGGAGAAAGACCGTCGACAGCACCTCGTCCTCGCAGAGCTTATCGCCCGCCTCCTCGGCCCGCAGGAGGTCCGTGATCATGTCCTCGGCCGGGGTTTGGCGCTTGAGGACGAAGAGGTCCCGCAAATACGAGGTGAACTGGCGCAACTTCGCGAGCGTCTCGGCATCCATGCCGCCGGTGCGGCGTCGGTCGGCGCGCAGGAGGTTCTCCGTCCATTGTTTTACCTGCGCGCGATCCGCGAGCGGAATGCCGAGCATGTCCGAAATCACCGTGACCGGCATCGGATACGCAAAGGCCTCGATGAGGTCCATGCGGCGATCGGGCGCGCGCTCGCCGCGGGCCTCGGCAGCGTGCTCCGCGGCGTCGAGCAGCTCGTCCGTGAGCTTCTGGATGCGCGGGCGCATCACCTCCATGGCCCGCAGCGAGAAGCTCGGCTGGATGAGCTTGCGCAGGCGCGTATGATCCGGAGGATCCTTGGAGAGCAGGCTCTCCGAGAGCAGGCGTAGCTCCTCGATGACGGGCGGCAATTTGTCGCGTTGCTCCGGCGTTAGGGCCGAGCGTCGATCGGAAGAGAAGCGGCCATCGACCAGGGCGGAGAGCACCTCGTCGTAATGCGACACGAAGAGGTGCTCACGCGTGAGGAAGTCCTCCAGGTTGGCCGCGCTTTCGTCGCCGCCCGCGTCCGTGTCCGCGAAGGAGACGGCGACGACGGGGCCCTGGGCCCGCGCGGCCGCGTAGTCCTCGATGACCCGTCCCGGGTCGAGCGACAACGTCACGGCCCCCGTCGCCTTTTCGCGCTCTCCATTGGATCCGTTTTGCATGACGTCCTCCGCCTGCGCACGCGCGTGGCGCTCGCGTCGCCCAGCCATTCTAAGCGTCGCGCGCGGCGCGTCCACGCAGGGAGGTCGTTCGTCAACGGGAAATCGTCAGGCGGGAAATCAAGGAGGGGCTGGCAACCGAGCGAAGGGCTCGGACGCGGCGTCACGCCTCTCGGCGCGCGACGCGCGACGCCCGGATCCCGCGGTGCGACGGCAATGTCTCGATCGTGAGCGCCTCGGCTCCCTCGGCCGCCCGCGCGACGTCGTCATCGACGAGGACCTCCCCGTCCCGCGCAGCGCCCGCGAGCTCGGTGGCCTCCTGGACGGCCGCCCCGAGGATCATGCAATGCGAATGAAACGGCGCGCCGAAGGTGCCCACCGTCAGAAGGCCCCGCGCCACGCCCACGCGCGCGCGGACGAACGGCGCCCCGTGCCGCGCCGCGATCTCGGCGGTCTGCTCGATTTGATGGAGGGCCGCGTGCATGGAGGCGAGCTCGACCTCGCTCCGATCCTCGCCGAGCGCGCCGAACGCAAAGAGCATCTCGTCCCCACGCAAGGCGTGCATCGTGCCGGCCATCGTGAACGCCGCCGTCGCCGTGGCCTCGGAGAGCTCGTCGACGAGGACCTTGAAGCGGCGCGGCGGCAAGCGGTCCGCGGCCATGTCGAGCCCGGAAAAACGAAGCACGAGCGCCGTGGCGAGGCCACGCGCAGGCACGCCCCCGACGAGCTCCGCCCCCGGCGCGCCCGTCTCGCCGCGCGCGGGGCCAAAACATCGTTCGAGGAGCAAACGCTTTTCGGCGTCCGCGCGTTCGCCGAGCGCGTGCAGGCGGAGCGCGGCGATCCGCAAGAGCCCCGCGACGAGCGAGGCGTCGTACGAGGAATATGCCTTGCCGTCGGCGCGCGCGCCCACGACGATCACGGACGCCGGCGCGGCGGCGGCCCCGGCGGCGCCCTCGGCCCCGTCGAGCGGCAGGACCAGGAAGGCATGGGCGTCGAAATGGCCGAGGCGCGTGAGGCTGCGGCGAATCTCGTCCACGGGCGTGCCATGCACGGGCTCGCGGGTCGCGCCGCTGAAATCACCGTCGACGTCCGCGCGGGGCCCGGTCACGGAGCGAGGGCCGGTCACGGAGCGGGGGCCGGTCATGGATTGCGAGGGCGGCGCGCCGGGGGCTCGCGCCCAGTAAATGCCGCCGTCGCCGCGCTCGAGGAGGCGCGTCGTGCGCGGGGAGAAGCAGCGCCGGATCGTGTCGACGAGCAACGTGACGACCTCGTCCTCGGTGGCGGCATTGGCCACGGCGCCGGCCATTTCGTCGAGCACGGAAGCCGCGTCGACGTCGGCGCGGCGCTCGAAGAGGCGGCGGAGCCGGAGCGAGACGGGCTCGGCCGCCGCCACGACGGCAGCGACCCCAAACGTGGCGCCGAGGCCGAGGTACATGCCCTCGGAGCCGGAAAACGCATACGCGAGGCCGCCAAAGGAGAAGGCCACGGCGGCGAAGACGGCGCCGAGGACGACGAGCATGGCGAGGACACGGGAGATCTCGCGGAGCGCGACGTCGACGTCGAACATCTGCCGGCGCTGGATCTGGTGCGCGAAGGCCGCCGGGAAGCCCGCCAGGGGGAACATCGCAAGCCAGCTCAAGCCGGCCACGGAGGAGGTGTGGAGGCCGAGGCTGATCGGCACGAGCTGGAGCACGAGGCTCGGCAGGACGGAGAGGCCCGCGGTCCACAACATGAAGCGCGCCGATTGCCGCGCGGAGAGCGTCCGGCCGCGGAAGCGCGTGTAGAGGAAGGAGCCGAGCAGCGCGAGGAACCCGAGGAGCATCATGCCGATGCCGGCGCGGGTGCAGGCATTGCCGATGGCAGGATCGGCGCCGACGGTCGTCCACGTGACGAGCAAGGCGAGCGCCGGCACATACGGGATCCAGAGGAGCCACGGGCGCTTTCGCGTGGCGCCGCCGAGGCCGGAGAACGCAAGCGCGAGGTGGACCTCGGCCGCGCCGGTCGACGAGCAGCCGAGGTAATAGATCCAGGTGAAGGCGCTGTCGACGAGGTCGAAATCGACGGAGGCAATGAGGAAGAGGCCGACGGCGCTGGTAAAGGCCACGAGCGCCTGCACGGGGCGCAAGGTCGGCCGTTTCCAGCCGGCGACGCCGCCGACGAGGAGGAAGAGAATCGCGGCGAGGAGCCCGGAGGCGTAGAGCTTGAAGAGCGAGGCCCAGCCGAAGGGGGTGACCGGCACCGCCACGTCGTACGTGTGATCGTCGCGGCGGAGGGTATACGTGACGGGCGTGCCCGGGGCGAGCCGATGCACGTAGTCGTGGACGTCCCTGCCCCGACGTACGGGCCTGCCGTCGACCGCGAGCAGAGCGTCGTAGGGCTCGATGCCCCGTTCGATCCCGGGCCAGGTCGGCTCCACGACGGCCGAGACGAGCAGGCCCGCCTCCACGGTGAATCCGGGGAACGTCGCGCGCGCGACGCGAGGAAACTCGGCCACCGCGACGAGGGCAAAGAGGCACGTGGCGAGGATCCACCCGCGCATCCCGAGGCTCGTGAGCCGCCCCGCCGCGGCCACGGGCGCCGGCGCCGGCTCGCTCTGGAGCGCCCGGAGATCGTCGGCCATCTCGGCGGCCGTCGAATACCGCGCGTTCGGGTCCTTTTCGAGCGCGCGCATCACGACGCGCCCGAGCTCGAGGGGAATGCCGAGCTCCGGGCGGCGCTTGTCGGGCGGGACGGGCGCCTTGTGCGTGAGCGCATAGGAGAGCTCGGCCACGCTCGCGCCCTCGAACGGAGGTTCGCCCGTGAGCGCGCGGTACATCATCGCGCCGAGTGAATAGAGGTCGCTGCGGCGATCGATGGGCTGTCCCCTCGCCTGCTCCGGGCTCATGTAGCGCGGCGTGCCCCAGATGGCGCCGGTCTCGGTGAGCTCGGTGGACTCGTGGTCTTCGAGCTTGGCGATGCCGAAATCGAGGAGCTTGACCACGGGCTCGCCGTCCTTGCCCGGCCCGCGCGCGGCGAGGAAGACGTTCTGCGGCTTGATGTCGCGGTGGACGACGCCGCGCCGATGGGCGTCCGCGAGGACGTCGAGGAGATCGAGGGCGATGCGGGTGACGCGCGCCGGGGCGAGCGGCGCTTCCCGCTCGATCAAGCTGCCGAGCGTCTCGCCCTCGAGGTACTCCATGACGAGGTAGAGCGCCCCGTCGTCGGTTTGTCCGAAATCATGAATGACCGCGGCGTGCGGGCTCGATAGCTCCCGCATGATGCGCGCCTCACGGCGGAAGCGGTTCACGACCGTGAGGTTGTCCGCCATGCGGCGGTGCAGGATCTTCACGGCCACGCGGATGTTTTTCCACGCGTCGCGGGCGAGGAAGACCTCGCCCATGCCGCCCACGCCGAGCTTTCGTTCGAGGCGATACCGCCCGGCAATGGTGGCGCCTAGGGAGGTCTCGGTCGCGGGCGGCGGCACGCTCGGCCTCACGCTGCGCGGCGGCAGCTCGACCTTCGTCGGCGCGTCCTCGCGGCTCAGGCTCTCGTCGCGCTCCGTGTCGCCCTTCACGCCCGAGACGGTACCACGAGGGAAGGCCCCCGCGAAAGCGCCTCGTCTTTCAATACGAACGGTGCTCCCGGGCCGGCGTGGGCTCGTAATGGGGCACGCCCATCATCTCCGACTTTTCGGATCCCACGCGAGGAAGTACGCGTGGGGCGGCAATCGTCCTACGGCCCCGAGGGGACGTGGTGACGGAACGGGCGCCGCGCGTACCGCACGGTGGCAACGATCAGGGCATATGCATTGCACCGGGGGCGCAGCGAGGAACGGGCGCGAGAGGGTTCGCGCGTGGTCCTCGTCGCAAGGAGGCATGTATGAACAAGGGTCGTACGATCGGAATGGGTCTCGGAATGGCGATTCTCGTGGTGGCCGGCGCGGCGGCGGCGGGGACGCCGGGCGGATTGTTCGGCAAGCTGAACAAGGCGCGCGCGCGGCACCACGCGTCGCAGGTCGAGCGCGTCGTCCAGGAGCGCGCCGAGACGAAGGCCGAGACGAAGATCGAGCACGCCATCCAGGGACGCGCCGGGGCGAAGATCGAGCGCGCCGTCGAGGAGCGCATCGAGACGCAGCGGGATGTCGGGATCCAGGGAGCGCTCGCGATCCAGGAAGAGGCCGGAAGCCAGGCTGAGGCCGGAAGTCAGGGCGAGGCCGGGTTCCTTGGCGAGGTCGGACTCCAGGAAGACACCGGGAGCATCCAGGAGGCGCTCGGGACGCAGGAGAGCTTCCTCGATTCGGAGGAGGTCGAAGCCCAGGAGTAGGCGGATCAAGGAGGCACGGGCCGGTAGGTCTTCACGACCGGCTCGCCCGTGCTGATCCACCGAAAATGGTCGACGAGCGCGGCGCTGTCGAGGACGGCGTCGCCGGAATCGTAGACGGCGAAACGAACGGTGAACGTCTTGCCCCCCTGCATCGGCGCCGCGGTGGTGAGCCAGCCCGTCGCGCCGTGCCCCTGCCCCGTGTCGTATCCCGTGCCCGAGAGCTCGCCCGCGCCGAGGCTGCAAGGATAGACCGTGCCGCCGACGCTGCACGGCGGGCCGCCCTGGCACGCGCAGACATCCAGAAAGACGTTGTTCACGCTGATGACGTTGCCCTGGCCGTCGAAGGAAATGTTGCCGTCGGTTTGTCCCGGCGGCGTAGGCGAGAGCAACGCGACGAACGCGTCGTTGAAGGACGAGCAGATGAAGGACGGGAACTCGGCGGTATAGTAGTTGAAATCGAACGAGAAGCCGACGGTGCCGATCGGCGCGCGTAGTGTCACCTCGAGAGCCACGCCGTCGTAGGGCTGGCCGGTGAGGACGCCGGGGCAGGCGGGCGAGCTTTTCGGAAACCCCTCCGGCGGGGCGTGATGGTAGTTCTTGGTATACCCGCCCATCGGGGCCGCATAACCGGGCTCGCCGGGGCGGCGGGCGGCGCCGCTGGAGAGCGCGAGCAATCGTTTTCCAGCCCGCGGGAGCACGTTCGGGCCAAAACCATCGAAGAGGCCGTGCCCGAGCGCATAGGGAAGGTCGTATCCCGGGGGAATGGGGGTGCCGTCGGGCAGCACCCAGCGCGCGTCTTGCAAGCCCGGGTCGTCCGGGCCCGCGGCGAGCGTGCAAAGCTCGATGGCCTGCGCGGCATGGAACGGATCGGCGTCGTCGAGCGCGAGGTCGTCGTCGCACGGCGCGTTGTTCACGCCGCCGCCATTTCCACCGACGCCGCCGCCATTTCCTCCGACGCCGCTGCCGCTGCCGCTGGACGACGGCGCCCCGCCTTCCCCGCCGGCGCCGCTGCCACCGGCGCCGTTCCCGGTCGTGGCGCTCGTGGTCACGGAGGTACCGTCGCTCGTGCTGCTGCTTGTGGGATCCCCCGGGTCGGGGCCGCCGCCCGCTCCCCCGCTGCCGCTGCCGCCGCCGAGCGAGACGAATTGGCCGCAGGCGGCGGCGAGGACGGCGAGCGCCGGCAGGAGGGAGAGCGGGACGGACGTCGTGCGCATGAGCGAGAGGATCACTCCATCGGGCGGGATGTGCCTACGACGCTGTTCGGCTGCGTGGTCCAGCGGAAGTGGTCGATGAGGGTCGCGCTGTCCAGGACCGCGTCGCCGGAGTCGTAGGTGGCAAAGCGCAGGGTGAAGGTGTCGCCGCCCGTGATGGGCGCGGAGGTGGTGAGCCAGCCGGTGGCGCCGTTGTTCTCGAAGCCCGTGCCCGCGAGCTGCCCCGGGCCAAACGCGCAGCTCGGGCTGCTGCAGACGTCGAGGAAGACGTTGTTCACGCTGATGATGTTGCCCAGGCTGTCGAAGGAGATGTTGTCGTCGGTCTGGCCCACGGGCGTCGGCGAGAGCAAGGCGACGAAGGCGTCGTTGAAGGTGGAGCAGGTGAAGGCCGGGTACTCGGCGGTGTAGTACGTGAAGTCGAAGGCGAAGCCCTGCGCGCTGTTCGGGGCGCGGAGCGTGACCTCGAGGGCGACGCCGTCGTAGGGCTGGCCGGTGAGGACGCCGGGGCAGGCCGGCGAGGGCTTCGGGAAGCCGGCCGGCGAGGCGTGCGTGTATCCCTTGGCGAAGCCGCCGCTCGGGCCCGTGTAATCGGGATCGGTCGGGCGGCGAGCGGCGCCGTTGGAGATGCCGAGCATGCGGTCGCCTTTGCGCGTGGCGACGTTGGCGCCGAAGCTGTCGTAGATGCCGTGGCCGAGGGCGTAGTTCGCCTCGTAGCCCACCGGGACGGCCGAGCCGTCGGGCAGCACCCACTTGGCCTCGATGAGGCCCCAGCTATTCGGGCCGTTCGCCGTCTTGCAGATTTCGATCGCCTTGGCGGCGTTGTACGGATCGGCGTCGTCGAGGTCGAGGTTCTCGTCGCACTTGGGAGGGCCGAAGTCCTCGGGCGGCGCGCCACCCGAGCCGCCCGTCCCGCCGCCCGAGCCACCTGTCCCACCTGTCCCGCCCGTACCACCCGTACCGCCTGTGCCGCCGCTGCCGCCGGGACCCGCGGTCGGGACGCCGGAGCTGCTGCTGGAGGTGTCGGGATCGGGGGCCGCACCGGTGCCGCCGTCGCCGTCGTCGCCGCCGCCCGCCGTGACGGTGCCGCCGCACGCGGCGAGCACGAGCAGGGACGCAAACGAGAGCGACAACGTGGAAAGAGCAAGTCGATTGTGCATGGGGGTCTCCTGGGCCGACGTGAAAGAGGGGCCGACGCTACCGATGGCCGGGGAGGACCGAATCGATCACGGAATCGACGGGCCACCGGCGAGGGCGCGGAGGCGCTCGGCATAAGGGCTCTGCGGGTGGGCTTCGAGGAAGCGGCGGGCGCGGGCCGCAGCCGAAGCGTCGCCGGCGCGGGAGAGCGCTTCGATCCGAAGGACCTCGGCCTCCAGGGCGAGGTGGCCGCGGGGGAAACGCGCAGCGTAATCGTCGAGCGCGTGGAGAGCGCGGGGGCCATCACCGGAAGCGAGCGCCTCCCGCGCGACGCGCAAGGCCTGGAGCTCGGCAGCGAGGCGCGCAGCGCGGTCGGTCGAAGCGCTCGGCGCCGGGGCCGTGGGGGCACGTTTTCCTTTGGGCAGAGCCGTCGGTTGGGTGAGCGCGGGCTCTTGGAGCGCGCGCGGGGCTTCGGGGGGCGTCTCGGCGGTTTCGCTGGGTTCCGGGGGAGATGCGGCGGCGACCAGGGACGTGCGCTCCCGCCACGCCGGCGCAAATCGGCTCGCCGCCACGGGGACGTCGCTCTCGCCTCCCGCGACGCCGACCGCGATCCCAATGCCGAGGGCCGACGCGCCGATCACGAGCGTGACCCATTTCGCGAACGCGCCCTGCAACAAGCCCTTCGTCGTCCCGGCCGAGGCCGCCTTCGTCGCGGCCATCGCGCCGACCCCCGCAGCCGCGCCAATCAGCGCAGCCCGCCGCTCGCGGGCATGCTTCGCGTCGAGCGTGCGGGCCGAGCGCAAGAGCTCCGCCCCCAGGTCGTCCCCCTCGACGAGTCGCTCGGGATCCGTCATCGAATGCTCCGTTTCTTGCGCGCCTGGACCCGCGAGAGCTCGGCCTGGAAAAGCTCACGGCCACGGCGCAGGCGGGACGCCGCCGTCCCGAGCGGGATCCCGAGCAAGCTCGCAATCTCCGGGACCCTCATCTCCTCGAGCTCGAACAGGACGAAGACCGCGCGCACATCGAGCGGCAGCGACTCCAGCACCTCGTCCAGCATCACACGAGCCCGCCGCTGCGCGAGCAACTCCTCGGCATCAGGCCCCGGTTCCGGCGGCTCCAGCGGGAGCCCCTGCGCCTCGTCCTCCGAGAGCGAGACCTCGCCCCGACGCCGCATGGTTCGCCGCACCTGCATGGCCACGCGCATCGCCGTCCCAAACAAGAAGGCCCGCTCGCTGCCAGCGGCGATCTCCTCGAGCCGCCGGCTCAGCACGATGAAGACCTGTTGCGCAGCATCGTCCGCATCGGCATCCGGCACGCCGAGGCGGCGCACCGAGCGCCAGACGAACTCGAAATGCTCATCCCGGATCGCCCGGAAGCGCGCCGCCGCCTCCCCATCCACCGGGGCCACCGAGAGCGGCGACGACAGGGCCCAATCAACCCCCTCGCCCCCCTCCTGCGTGGTCCCCACGGTCGTCATCGTCCCCCCGATGTCGCGAGCGCCGCGTTTCGATCACGAAAACGACAGGTCTCGTCGGGGGGCGTCGCGCCGGGGCGCTGCCCCGGGCCCCGCGGGGGCTGTTCGCCCCTCGACCCGAACCAGGGCCAGCCCTGGACCTCGGGGGGAAGAACTGCGCGATGCGCAGTTCTTCCCACAGGCCGATGGCAAGACCATGGACGTTCTCGCACGCAGCGACACGTCGCCGTTGTCTTGGACGCCAGGGTCGTTGTCTTGGACGCCAGGGTCGTCGCCCGTCTTGCCCCTGGCTGTTCGATGAACTGCGCATCGCGCAGTTCATCGATCCTGGGTCCAGCCCCTGGCTGGTCCGGGTGCAGGGGCGGACAGCCCCTGCTGGGGCCTGGGGCAAAGCCCCAGCTCTGCGCCTTCAGAACACCCACCCCGCGCCGATCGCGCCGTAGCCTCCGAGGGCGGGCGTGGCGTGGATGATGCGACGTGGGTCCTCGAAGCCGAAGATTTCGCGGATGAGGGGCGCGACGAGGCCGGCTTCGGCTTCCAGGGAGAGGGATGGCAGGGGGCGTGCTTGGAGCCGGCCTGCGACGGTCAGGGCGAGCCAGGGGCGCGTGGCTTGCTGGGGGTTGACGATGGTGAGGCCTTGGCCCTGGAGGGCGCCGAGGTCGACGCCGGCGCAGGGGCGCGCGGTGAGGGGGCCGACGGCCCAGGCGAAGGGGCATCCCGAGAGGCGGGCGGCGATCCAGCGGAAGCGGGCGGTGCCGCCGTCGGTCTCGGTGGTGGGGCTTTGGGCGATGGCCAGGCCGAGGCGGAAGGCCGGCGTGAGGCCTGCGTGCCCAGAGGAGGCTCGTTCGGCGAAGAGGACGAGGCCCCAGGCGGGCTTGGGGGCGAGCGCGCTCCAGACGGCCCCCTGCGCGCCGACCTGGACGTGGTGCGCGGCCCCCGGAGGCGGGGGCGGCGGCGGAGGCGGCGGCGGAGGCGGGGGCGGCGGCGGAGGCGGCGGCGGAGGTGGAGGTGGTGGCGGAGGCGGTGGGGGTGGCGGCGGCGGCAGTTCCAGCGGCTGGTTGAGCCCTCCCTCGATCGCCAGCGCCGTCACCAGGGAAAGCGCCCCCATCACTTCCTCGCAGCCCTCGCCCGACACCTCCCGCAGCGAGCTTTCCCCTCCTGGCACCTCGATCCGCAGCTCCCCCCGCAGCCGCCCTCCGTTTTCCTCGAACAGGCTCGCCGTCAGCGTCCGCGCCACCTCCCCGTCCTTGGCGACGTGCAGGTCTGGCACCTCGGCTCGCACGGCTGCGAGGAAGTCCTCGGCGCCGGGGCAACGGACGGGGGCCGTGTATACGATCCGGACTGGGGCGAGTTCGCCCTGGGAGGGCCGCGCTGCGAGCAGCAGGGCGGCGACGACCGCGGCGCGCGCGAGCCGCTCCGGCGCTCGATCAGGACGCGCGCCGCTCATCGGCGAGGGCCGGCTCTTGCAGGTACCGCGTCTCCGGGTTCTCGCGACGCCAGAGGACGGTGTCCATGAAGTAGTGGTGGATGTTCACGAAAGCGTAGAGCGCCGCGAAATACGGCGTGGGCCCGAGGTCCTCGTACACGGCCTTGCCGCGCGGCCCGAGCGCCTCGTCGAGCGCTGTCGGCGCGCCGTGGAAAAAAAGCCATCCGAGCCCGAGGGCGGACACCGCGAGGATCCCGAGGCGCGTCCGCGCCGAGCGCTCGAACCAGGGCGGGCCCTCGCGCTCCCGTGCCTCGTTCCCCTTCATCAGCCAGACGAAATACAGGTATTGCACCGAGTGCAGCGCCGGAATGACGTACCGCACGAGCGGATCCTTGCTGGAGTAGACCGACCACGACCAGATGCTGCAAAGCAGCGCGGTGAGCGGGGTCAGAATGGGCAGGCGCCCCTCGCGCCGCCACTTCTGGAAGAGGATCCACGCGAGCGGGAGCAGCGTCGATAAAAACACCACGTGCGTGAGGTGCTCGAGCCAAACGGGATCCGTGAGGGTGGTGTAGACGACGCCCTTCTCCTCGACCTCCCGCCCTGGATCGGCCGGGCTCGCCCAGGCGTAGGCCCATCCGGAAAAGCAGTGCGCGAGGACCACGAGCCGCTCGCGCGGGGCGAAACGAACCCCGCGCCGCGCCGCGAGCACCGTGAACACGCCGAACCCTTGCTTCACGTAGTGCCAGCCCACCAGGAAAAACATCAGCCGGAAGAGCAAGCTCAACGTGAACGCCGACCGCGTGGCGAGCCCCACGATCGAAAGGCCGCCGAGGATCAGCGGGACCCCGAAGCCCGCGACGAGGTATCGAACCCGCTGCGCCCCGCGAAAGGCACCGCCGAACGCGCGGCCCTTCACGTCCTTGTAAAACAGGAGGTACGTGACCGCGAAGTGCGGATCGTTGATGACGAACGCCGCGTGGAACATGAGGAAGCCCACTGCATATTCCGCGGGATCGAGCCCGAAGGCGCGCTGGAGCAGCCAGGAGAGGGGAAACAGGAGCGGCGTCATGCCGCCCACGAGGAAAAACTCGACCAAGCCGCCTTTCGAGCCTCCGGTGCGCGACGGTTCGAGAGGTCGCGACGGCGCCATGGGCATGCTGGTCATGGGACACACGCTACCATCCCTTGCGCCCGCCTGGACCCCGCAAGAAACGAACGCTTCGCAGTTGACGGCCTCGGGGGAGTTTGGTTGCCTGGTTGCTTGGAGCTGAAATCATGAGCGATCGCACGCCGAGCGCGTATCTCGCGCTCCTTTCGAGCCAGGAGCGTGAGGTCTGCGCCGCGATTTCCCAGGACGCAGCGGCAGAGATCCCGTTCCTCGGGAAGGCAGGCGAGGCCGAGACCACAGCGTGGGTCGCGGGGGCCGCGGCGACCACGGTCCGCGTGCTCGCCGGCGCGGCGGAGCAGAGCGCGCTCACGCCCCATTTCGTGGATCTCGCGCGGCGGGGCGCGACGCCCGAGGAGGTCGTCCGGGCGGTCACCCTCTGCCGGCGCCATTGGCTGCGCGTTTCGCTCCGCGCGTTCGCCGAGCTCCCTTTCACGGCCGAGGGGATCGAGCGCCTGTCGGCGTGCTTCGACACCGTCTCCGAGGCCGTCGGCCGGCACTACGCCGACGTCGCCGCGGCGCGGTGCCGGGACGGCGCGGCGCGCTTCCGCAGCCTGGTCGGCGCGATCGGCAACGTCATCGTGATCATCGACGCGGACGGTCACATTTCCGACTGGAATGGCGAGGCCGAGCGCATCTATGGCTGTCCCCGGGACGAGGCGCTCGGCAAGGAGTACGTGGGCACGTTCCTGCCGCCCGAGGTCCACGAGAGCGTGCGGGCCGACATGCGCAAGGTGCTCGCGGGCGAGCCGACGCGGCACGGCGAGAACCCGGTCATCGCGCGCGACGGGACGGTCCGGCTCCTCCAATGGAACGTCGATCGCGTGCTCGACGGCGAGGGCCGCCCCGTCGCCATCGTGGCGAGCGGCTACGACGTCACCGAGCACCGGGAAGACCAGGACCGGCTCGAGCGCAGCCGCGCCGAGGTCCAGGCCATTCTCGACAACGCGCCCATCGTCGTTTTCGTCAAGGACCTCGAAGGCCGGTTCACCTTCGTCAACCGCCAATTCGACGACCTCTTCGGCTTCTCCCGCGGGTGGACCCTCGGCAAGCGCGACGCGGATTTCCTTCCGCCCGAGGCCGCCCAGCAGAACCGCGACAACGACCTCGAAGCGCTCGCGGCGGGGCGCTCGCTCGACAGCGAGGAGATCATCCCGGGCAAGGACGGCGTTCACGTCTACATGGTCTCGAAGTTCCCGCTCTTCGACGAGGGCGGGGCGCCGTACGCCGTCTGCGGGATCGCCCTCGACATCACCTCGCGCAAGCACGCCGAGGAGGAGCGGGCCGAGCTCGCCCAGCGCATCATCGAGGCGCAACACGCGGCGCTGCGGGCGCTGTCGACGCCGCTCTTGCCGATCGCGAGCGGGGTCGTGCTCATGCCGCTCGTCGGGGCCATCGACGCGGCGCGGGCCGCGCTCGTGCTGGAGACGCTGCTCGACGGCGTGGGCGTCCATCGGGCCGAGGTCGCCATCCTCGACATCACGGGCCTGCGCGAGATCGACGCCGAGGTCGCGACGGGCCTCGTGCAGGCGGCGCAGGCGGCGGCGCTGCTCGGGGCGGAGGTCGTGCTCACGGGCGTGCGTCCTGCCGCGGCGCGCACGCTCATCGAGCTCGGCGTCGACATGCGTGGGATCAAGACGTTGAGCAGCCTGCAACAGGGCGTGACGCACGCGATCACGCGCACCCGCGGCCGCCGCTGAGTCAGCCGCGCCGAGGCATCCGCGGGCGACGGGAACATGCTGCCCGGTGCGCGCGGAGGTGGTAGACTGCGGCACAGGGGAGGGCTTACGACCTATGGATTCACCGCTTCCCATCACGGGATCCTATTCCACCACGTTCGGCACGCTGCGGCTCGAAGCGCGCGGCGACAAGGTGACGGGCCGATACACCCACCAGGACGGCTCCGTCGTGGGCACACTCCAGGGGACTTCGCTCCGCGGCACCTGGGTGCAGAAAGGCAATGCGAGCGAAGGGACGTTTTCCTTCGAATTCGATCGCGGCGCCAATGGGTTCCGCGGCACCTGGGAGGGAGGCGGCAGTGGCCCCTGGAACGGCGTACGGCTCGAGCTCGCGCCCGCGGATCGGGGCGGATTCCCCGGCGGCTGGAACAGCCTCACCGAGGGCCCCCTCCTCGCCGGCCCGATGCTCGGCGAGGTCTCCCCGCATAGCGCGTGGATCTGGGCCCAGGCCCGCTGCACCTCGCCCCTCACGCTCGTGGTCGCGACGTCCGACGGCGAGGTCTCCCGCATCACCCGGACGCCCGCCTGGAACGAATGGCTCTGCCAGGTCTTCCACGTCGAGGATCTACGCCCCGGCGTCCCCTACACGTACTGGCTCGAAAGCACGCACGGAAAAACGCCCGCGCGACCGCTCTCGCTCGCCCCGGCCCCCGACACGCGCGCCGTGCGCATCGCGTTCGGCTCGTGCCTCTGCTTTTACCATCACACCGATCTCCCCATCCTCGAGGCCATCGAGCGCGACGCGCCGGCCTGCCTCGCGATGATCGGCGACAACACCTATTATTATTCGTTCGACTGGCAGAGCGAGCACGCCATGATGCTCGCCCAGCTCCGCGCCCGCAACAATCCCTCGTTCCGGCGCCTCGTCGCGGCGTTGCCGACCGTCGGGGTCTGGGACGACCACGATTTCGGCCCCAACGACGCCGACAATCGGTTCTCCGGCAAGGACATGGCGTTCCGCGCGTTCCGCCGCTCCTGGGCGAATGCCCGCTGGGGCACGAATGCGACCGCCGGCGTGTTCTCCTCGGTGCGCATGGGCCCCGCCGAGCTCTTCCTCCTCGACAGCCGCTGGTACCGAAATCAGCCCGCGCATACCTTGCTCGGCGAGTCGCAGCTCGTCTGGCTCGTCGAATCCCTCGCTCGGAGCACTGCGCCCGTCAAGATCATCGCCTCGCCCACGCAGGTCCTGGCCGACGCCGCGGTCGCGAAGGAATGGGAATGCTTTCGCCGCGACGCCCCCCAGGAGCTCGAAGGGTTGCTCGGCGAAATCGAGGCGCGCGACATCCGCGGCGTCGTCTTCGTCAGCGGCGACCTGCACATGGCGAACCTCTTCCACCAGGAGGGCCGCTATTTGCACGGCCGCCGCGGGCCCGAATGGTGGGAGCTCACCACGAGCCCGCTCGCGAACGACCCGTGGATGGAGTCGATCGCCGGCAAGGATCGCTACCTCGTCGCCGAGGTCGTCGACCGCTGCAATTACGGCCTCATCGACATCGACCTCGATCGCGCGGGCTCCGAAATCCTGCTCGTTTGCAAGGACGAGAAGGGCCGTGTCCTCTTCGATCAGCCGATCGCGCTCCCGACGCTCGCGGTCCGTCGTTAATCGGCCGCCTTTTTCTTCACGAACGTACTCCGCACGAAGCCGATGAACTCCCGGAGCGCCGGGGCGGTGTCGTCGGCGCGCCATACGATGTAAAGCGTCGCGCGTGGCGCGCCCACGATGGGCCGGATGGCGAGGCCTTTGCGGCCGGCGCGGCGAATCGATCCGGGCATGATCGCCACGCCGAACCCCGCGGCGACGAGGCTCACGATGTCGTCGAGCTGCGGCGCCTCCTGCACGATGCGCGGCGTGAACCCGGCGTCGCGACAAAGCGACATGATCTGATCAAAAAACGCCGGCCCCCGTTGCCGCGGGAAGATGACGAACGGCTCGTGCGCGAGCATCCCGAGCCGGATCCGTTTGAGCTCGGCGAGCCGGTGCCCGGCCGGCAGCACCACGACCAGCGGATCCCGCCCCACGCACGCGGAGGCGAGCGACGCGTCGTCGACCAATCCACGCACGAGGCCCACGTCCATCGAGCGTTCCTTGATGGCGTCGAGCTGCGCCTGCGGCGACATCTCCCGCAGGGCGATCTCGATCTTCGGGAACCGCTCGTGAAAGGCGCGCAAGAGGTCGGTGATGCCGCTGTAGGCCAGCGACGAGATGTAGCCCACGGCCACCCGCCCGATCTCCCCGACGCTCGCGCGCCGGGCCTCGTGCACGGCCTGATCGAGCCCTTCGAGGAGGCCACGAATACGACCGAGGAACACCACGCCGGCGGGCGTCAGCTCCACCTGCCTCCGCGCGCGGTCGAAAAGCTCGAACCCGAGCTCCGCCTCGAGCTCCTGGATCTGCCGGCTCAGCGGGGGCTGTGTCATCCGCAGCCTTCGCGCGGCGCGGCCGAAGTGTTTCTCCTCGGCGACGGTCAAGAAGTAGCGCAGATGGCGCAGTTCCATACCCACAGGGTATCAGACGATGCCCCGGAATGCATTGGACCGTGGCGACCGACCCCAGGAAGCTTCCCGGGCCCTCGGGTCGTCCCGTTTTTCCGGGCAGGTCTTCCGAGGGCCGCAGGGAGTGGCACATGTGGCTCGTCGTCACTGCGCTCAAGCGCCCATACACCTTCATCGTGATGTCGATGCTCATCGTCCTCACGGGGGTGTTCACCATCCTCCGGATGCCGACCGACATCTTCCCGGAGATCGACATCCCCGTCATCTCCGTGATCTTCAACTACGGCGGCCTGCCGCCCGAGGAGATGGAGAAGCGCGTCGTCAACAACTACGAGCGCTTCCTCACGACCATCGTCAACGACATCGAACACGTCGAGAGCCAATCGCTCACCGGCATCGCGATCGTAAAAGTGTACCTCCAGCCCGGCGCGAGCGTCGAGGCCGCGACGGCGCAGATCACCGCGGCCTCGCAGGTCGCGATCCGCCAGATGCCGCCGGGCATGACGCCGCCGCTCGTCATCCGCTACAGCGCCTCCAACGTGCCGATCATGCAGGCCGCGCTGGAGAGCGAATCGCTGAGCGAGCAGCAGCTCTTCGACTACGGCGTCAACTTCATCCGCGCCGACATCGCGACCATCAAGGGCGTGCAGATCCCCTGGCCCTACGGCGGCAAGCAGCGCCAGATCATGGTCGACATCGATCCGGCGCGCCTCTACGCGTGGGGCCTGTCGCCGCGCGACGTGAACGCGGTCATCGGACTGCAAAACGTCATCCTGCCGGCCGGCTCGGCGAAGATGGGCGAAAATGAGTACCCCGTCATCATGAACTCGAGCCCCGCCGCGCTCGAGGAGCTCGGCAACCTGCCGCTCAAGACCGTCGACGGCAAGACGATCTACGTGCGGGACGTCGCGAACATCCGTGACGGCAATGCGCCGCAGCAAAGCATGGTGCACGTCGGCGGCCAGCGCAGCGTGCTCATGACCATGCTGAAGGGCGGCAACGCGAGCACGCTCGACGTCGCCGGGCGCATCCGCGAGATGCTGCCGGGGACGATGGAGAAGCTGCCCAAGGACCTCCGGGCGACGCTCCTCTTTGATCAATCGCTCTTCGTGCGCGCGGCCGTCGAGGGCGTCGTGCACGAGGCGCTCATCGCCGCGGTGCTGACGGCGCTCATGATCCTGCTCTTCCTCGGGAGCTGGAGGAGCACGCTCATCGTCGTGCTCTCGATCCCGCTCTCGATCCTGGTCTCCATCATCATCCTGAACGCCCTCGGCCACACGCTGAACACGATGACGCTCGGCGGCATGGCGCTCGCCGTCGGCATCCTCGTCGACGACGCCACGGTCGCGATCGAGAACATCCACCGAAACCTCGGCCAGAAGAAGACGTTCATCCGCGCGATCGTCGACGGCGCCCAGGAGATCGCGGTCCCCGCGCTCGTCTCCACCCTGTGCATCTGCATCGTGTTCGTGCCGGTCGCGTTCATCACGGGCGCGGCGAAGTCGCTCTTCATCCCGCTCGCGCTGGCCGTCGTCTTCGCGATGCTCATGTCGTACGTCCTGTCCCGAACGCTCGTGCCCACGCTCGTGCGGCTCCTCTTGGCGCGCGAGGCCGCGGAGCACGCACCCGGTCATCACGAGGCGCCGAAGAGCGTGTTCGGCCGCATCTTCGTGCGGTTCAACCACGCCTTCGATCGGCTGCGCACGTCCTATGGAAAGCTCCTCGCGTGGGCGCTCGCGCATCGCGTCGCGTTCGTGGGCGGCTTCCTCGTCTTCGTCGCCGCGTCCGTCTCGCTCTTCCCGCTCCTCGGACGCGACTTCTTCCCGCGCGTCGACGCGGGGCTCATCAAGCTGCACGTCCGCGGCGCGCCGGGCACGCGCCTCGAAGAGAGCGAGCATCACTTCGCCCGCATCGAGGACACGATCCGCGAGGTGATCCCCGCGCGCGAGATCGAGACGATGCTCGACAACATCGGCATCCCGGCGAGCGGCATCAACCTCTCGCTGAGCGAGGGCGCGCTCATCTCCTCGGCCGACGGGCAGATCCTGATCTCGCTGAAGAAGGGCCACGCGCCGACCGAGGCGTACGTCCAGAAGCTCCGCGAGAAGCTCAACGCGAGTTACCCCGACTCCACCTTCTTCTTCCTCCCGCCCGACATCACGACGCAGGTCCTGAACTTCGGCCTCCCCGCCCCCATCAACGTCCGCGTCGTCGGGCCGATCGGCAAGGAGGAGGACACGTACGCCGTCGCGGAGAACCTCGTCGCGCGCATGAAGCAGATCCCCGGCGCGGTCGACGTCCACCTCGCCCAGGTCATGCGCCGGCCGCAGCTCCGCATCGAGGTCGACCGGACGATGGCCGACCAGATGGGCCTTACGCAACGTGACGTCGCCAGCGACATCCTGGTCTCACTCTCGTCGAGCGGGCAGGTCTCGCCGAGCTACTGGCTCGACAAACGCGGCGTGCAGTATCTCGTCGCCGTGCAGACGCCCCAGTACGCCGTGGGCTCGGTCGACGCCCTCAACGCGACGCCGCTCTCGACCGGCGACGGGAGGCCTCAGCTCCTCTCGAACGTCGCGCAGGTCCAGCGCGGCACCGGGCCCGTGAACGTCACGCACTACAACGTGGCGCGGACCTACGACGTCCAGGCGAACGTCGAGGGCACCGACCTCGGCTCCGTCGCGAGCGCCGTCTCGACGCTCGTCGACGGCATGAAAGGCGAGCTGCCGCGCGGGACGAAGGTCACCGTGACGGGGCAGGTCGAGAGCATGGACTCCTCGTTCCGCGGCCTCGGCTACGGCCTCCTGTTCGCGATCGTGCTCGTGTACCTGCTCATGGTCGTGAACTTCCAGTCGTGGCTCGATCCCTTCGTCATCCTGATGGCCCTGCCGGGCGCCATCGCGGGGATCGCGTGGATGCTCTTCCTCACGCGCACCACGCTGAGCGTGCCCGCGCTCATGGGATCGATCATGTGCGTCGGCGTCGCCACGGCGAACTCGATCCTCGTCGTCACCTTCGCCAACGACCAACGAGCGATCGGACGTGACGCAACGTCAGCAGCCCTCGCCGCAGGCATGACGCGCCTCCGGCCTGTTCTCATGACCGCGCTCGCCATGATCATCGGCATGCTCCCCATGTCGACGGGCCTCGGCGAAGGCGGCGAGCAGAACGCACCCCTCGGCCGCGCGGTCATCGGCGGCCTCCTCCTCGCGACGGTAACCACGCTCTTCTTCGTGCCGGTGATGTACAGCATCCTCCGCAAGAAGGCGCCCATGACGGATCCGCTGACGGAGTCGCTATGAGCCCCAACGAGTCGCATCCCCTCCAAGATCCCACGTCGACCCCGAAAGCCGACGACCTCGGTTTTGATTTGCCGCCGCCCGCGGCGTTCTCCCGGACGCAGGTGATCGCCGCATGCACGGCGCTCGCCCTCGTGCTCGGGGGTGTCTTTGCCGTGACCTACCTGCCCCGCCGGAACGCCCGTGCGGCGCTCGAAGCGGACGTGAAGGCGGCCGAGACCACGGCGCCGCGCGTCGAGGTCCTCACGCCGAAGGCCACGTCGAGTGATCGCTCGCTCGTCCTGCCGGGCAGCATCCGGCCGCTCGAAGAGACGGTCGTCTACCCGCGCGTGAACGGCTACGTGCGCAAGTGGAACGTCGACATCGGCGACAAGGTCACGGAGGGGCAGGTCCTCGCCGAGATCGATACGCCCGAGCTCGATCGGGAGCTCACGCAGGCGAACGCCGAGCTCACGCAGGCCAGGGCCGCGCTGCTCCGGGCCGAGGCGAGCCGTGATCTGTCGAAGTCGAACCTCGCGCGGTACGAAAAACTC
The DNA here is from genome assembly GCF_029946465.1 of Polyangium sorediatum. Classification (NCBI taxonomy): domain Bacteria; kingdom Pseudomonadati; phylum Myxococcota; order Polyangiales; family Polyangiaceae; genus Polyangium; species Polyangium sorediatum. The sequence continues at coordinate 69,900 of NZ_JARZHI010000032.1, read as the reverse complement.
GTGCCCGCGGGCGTGGCCTCGCAGGAGGACCTCGACCAGCGGCAGGGCCAAGCGCGGGTTGACGCGGCGAGCGTGACGGTGGCGCAGGCCTCCATCACGTCGGCGTCGGCGAACATCCAGCGCATCCGTGATCTGAAGGGGTTCGCGAAGATCGTCGCGCCCTTCGCGGGCACGGTCGTCTCCCGGTCGATCGACCGGGGGGCGCTCGTCTCGTCGGGCAACGGCACGCCGCTCTTCCGCATCGCCGCGACCGACCCCGTGCGTGTCTTCGTGGGCGTCCCGCAGGACATCGCGCCGAGCGTGAAGGCGAACGCGAAGGCCATGGTCTCCGTGCGGGAGTTCGCGGGGCAGAACTTCGAGGGCACGGTCGCGCGCACCTCGGGCGCGCTCGAAGCGGCGACGCGCACGATGAACACGGAGGTGCGCGTGCCGAACCCGGACAACAAGCTCCTCTCGGGCATGTATGCCGAGGTCTCGCTCACCCTGCCCTTGCCGCACCGGGTGCTCGAGGTGCCTGCGACCGCGCTCTACAACGACGCGAAGGGGCTCCGCGTGGCGGTCGTGGACGCGGAGAACAAGATCCGCTTCGTGCCCATCACGGTCGAGCGCGACACGGGCGCGACAATCCTCGTCTCGACCGGCCTCGACGGGACCGAGCGCATCGTGAAGCTCGCGAACGTGCAGCTCCTCGAGGGGACGAAGGTCGAAATTTTGCTCCCCGCGCCCCCTCCGAAGTAGCCAACCGCCCGTTTAGAGGCCGCCGCCGCCTCCGGGCGCGCCATTTTGCCCCCCAGAAGTCGATCCCCCGGTCCCGGGCGTCGATCCCCCGCTCCCGGGAGTCGATCCCCCGGTCCCGGGAGCCGATCCCCCGGTCCCAGGAGTCGATCCCCCGCTCCCGGAAGTCGATCCCCCGCTCCCGGAAGTCGATCCCCCGCTCCCGGGCGTCGATCCCCCGCTCCCGGGAGCCGATCCCCCCGGGGGAGTCGTGTCCGGGACCGGGGGAGGCGCTTTCGGGACCGAGGGAGGCGCTTGTGTGTCCGGCTGCGGAGGTATCGCACCCGGCCCGGGAGGCGACCCGGGCATCCCCTCCGGTGGGCAAGCCAACCCCTCGCCCAGTTGCTCATCGCCCGGCGGACAGACGTAGGGGGTGGTGCGCGTGCCGGGCGGCTGGCCGCGTTGCGTCCCCTGGTTGTCGATATCGTCCTGCCCCTGCCCTGCCCCGCTGCTCTGCCCCGCGCCGCTGCCGGCTCCGTTTTGCGCGAATGCCGCGCCGATCAACCCCATCCAGATGCCGAGCGTCACCGCACCGCGCTTCCACCCACGCGCCATGACGTGCCTCCCGCGTCGTCGGGCGGCGATCCCGCCGCCCCGCGTGCGTCCCGCCTGCAATGGGAAGGCCACGCGCGACCGGCGTACGTTCGCGCTCGGCATCCAGCGCATCCCAGCGCGGCAAACATGCGAGCTGGAGGGTGAAGAATACGTCGAGGAGGCGGCCATGGCGCATTTCGTGGCGTGTGGGTGGACGCGTCGAAATACATGGGAGCGCCCGCGCAGGCTCCCTTGCTTTTCTCCCGGTCTTCGTGCATCTTGGCGCTCCCGAAGGAGGCCCGTCATGCGACCGATTGCGACGATGAGCCTCGCCCCGACGTCCCGCTGACGCCGGCGAGGCTCCTACCCGGACCGAACGAAGCGCGCCGCGAGCAAACGCGGCAGGCACGGGTTCGTCACGCAGTCGGAGCATGGAATGACGAGAGATCGTTCGCGGGGCCGCACTGGCTCCGCTCGGGATGCAGATTCCTTTTTTGGAGCGGCGGAGGACCGGAAGGTCGAGCGCAAAGAGCGCCAGCTCTGCCGGCAGGTGCAAGAAGCAGTGAGCGAGGCGCTCGCCGGAATCGAGGACGACGTCCTCCTCGAGGTGTGGGTGGCCGACGTGGAGCCCGCCCCCGACGCAGGGAGGCTCGCGGTGATCGTGCAGGCACCGCGGGGCGCGTCGCCAGACGAAGTGGCAGCGCGGCTGGAGAACGTGGCCGGGTATCTACGCGCGGAGGTAGCGAGCGCGATCACGCGGAAACGCGTGCCGACCTTGACCTTCCGCGTGCTGCCGCCGGAGACGGGAGGTATTTCGTGACCGCACACGTCGCGACGTTCCTCCCCGACGGAACAAGCGCCGAGCTTCGCGCGGCACTCGCGAGGCTCACGCGGACCTTCGATGTCGTGCACGTCGCAGTCATGCCGGACGCGCACGTCGCCGAGGAGGTCTGCGTGGGCACGGTGACGGCCACGACGCAGCGGATCTTGCCGGCCGCCGTGGGAGGCGACATCGGCTGCGGAATGGTGGCCGTGCGGCTCCGGGCAGACGCGGACCTGCTCGCGGATCGCGACCGGGCGGCGCGGCTGCTTTCGGGGTTTTACCAGCACATTCCGCACGTCCTGCACCCGGCCGCAGCAGCGCCGGAGCTGCCGGACGAGCTTCGGGAGGCGCCGATCGGCGACGGCGCGCTCGAATCCCTGAAGCGGCGCGAGGGCCGGCTAGAGTTCGGCACGCTCGGCCGGGGAAACCATTTTCTAGAGGTGCAGCGCGACGACGAGGAGGCGCTCTGGCTTCTCGTGCATTCGGGATCCCGCGCGATGGGTCCGGCCATCCGGCACCATTTCGAGGGGCGCGCGGAGCGGGATCCCTCCGGGCTCGCATTTCTCGAAGCGGACAGCGAGGCCGGCCGGGCCTACCTCGCCGCCGCGGAATGGGCCGCCCAGTATGCGAGGGCGAGCCGGGCGCGCATGATCGAAGCAGCCATCGGCCTCTTCGGCGAGCTCTTCGGCATCGAGGCCGATCCGAGCTCGCGTGTGGAGGTCGACCACAACCACGTGCGGCGCGAAGCGCACGGCGGGCGTGACCTCTGGGTCCATCGAAAAGGCGCGATGGGCCTGCCGGCCGGCAAGCCCGGCGTGGTCCCCGGCTCGATGGGAAGCGAGAGCTTCCACGTCGAAGGCCGCGGCCACCCCGAGGCGCTCGATTCATCAGCGCACGGCGCCGGCCGAGCGCTCTCACGTTCCGAGGCGCGCAAGCGCATCGGGCAGCGGCAGCTCCTCCGCGAAGCCGAAGGCGTCTGGTTCGACCACCGCATCGCCGATCGGCTGCGCGAGGAAGCGCCGAGCGCATACAAGGACATCTCCGCGGTGATGCGCGCGCAGCGGGAGCTCGTCCGCATCGTGCGCAGGCTCCAGCCGGTGCTCGTGTACAAGGCAGCGTGAGCCGAGGGGCGTCTCGCCGGGGCGCTGCCCCGGACCCCGCGGGGGCTGTCCGCCCCTCGACCCGGACCAGGCACGGCCTGGACCGAGGCTGGAAGAACTGCGCGGTGCGCAGTTCTTCCAACGGGCCGGTGGCAAGACCATGAAGGTGGGTTTCAAGCCGGCGACGGGCACGCCGCCGGTTGAACCTGCGGCGCTGTGGCCCTGGTGAGCGGGGTCGTCGCCGGTCTTGCCACCGGCTGTTCGATGAACTGCGCATCGCGCAGTTCATCGACCCCGGGTCCAGCGCCTCGCTGGTCCGGGTCCAGGGGTGGACAACCCCTGGTCGGGGCCCGGGGTGAAACCCCGGCGAGGCGCCTGCCAGCACGGTTCCCGCACCACGGGAAAGGTGATATGTCACGGAGCGACCTCGGCCGTTCCCATGCTGCGCCTTTCCCTGCGGATGTCCTTTTGCCTCCTCGCTGGGTGCATCCGTGAGGACGTCCTCTCGGATGGGCAAGCGACATCCGTGCCGGCGCCTCCGGCTCTCGCCTCGTCCGAGCCTGCCCCGGCGGACGTCGCGCCAGCGGCGGACGTGCCTGCTTTGGCGACGGTCCCCATGCCTCGCCCTTATCGCAAGCGGCTCGATGCGGCCGTGACGCTCAATGCGACGTGCGTCGCGTGCCATGCCGATGAGGCCAAGCAATGGCAGGGCTCGCATCATCAGCAATCGAACCTCAATCCGGCTTATCGCAAGGCGTTCGTCATCGAGCCCACGGCTTTTTGCCGCGGCTGCCACGCGCCGGAGGGGGATCCTCGGATCGATCCGCCCAAGGCCGTGAGCGAGCTCGGCGTCGGCTGCGTGACTTGCCACGTCACGGAAGAAGGTTTTGTCTTGGCTGCGGCCGCTCCCGGCGACGACACGCCCCGCGCGCCGCACCCTTTGCGCCGCTCGACGGCCTTCAGCCAGACCGGCGGTTGCACGGGTTGTCATGAATTCCGTTTCCCGATGGGCAGGGGCGATGACGACGGCCAGTTCATGCAGACCACGGCGCGCGAGCACATGCGCTCGCCTGCGGCTGGGAAGGCGTGCGCCGATTGCCACATGCCGCGCGTCTCGGGCCGCCGCTCGCATGCGTTCGCCGAGGTCCGTGATCCCGCCTGGTTGCGAAACAACCTGCACGTGAAGGCCGAACGCGCCGAGGACGATACCTTCCGCGTCACGCTCGTCCAGCCTGCGCCGGGGCATGATTTTCCCACGGGGGACCTGTTTCGCCGCCTCGAAGTCGGCTGCGAGCTGAAAAACGAGCGCGGGACCGTCGTCCGCCGCGAGGTCCGGCACCTCGCGCGGCATTTTCACGTCATCCCGGGGCAACCCGGCCGGCACCTCGCCGCGGACGACCGCGTGGGCCGGGATCCGAGGGTCGTTGACCTGGACCTCACGCCTCCCTCCGGGGCGCCGCTGCGCGGGACCCTCTCCTGGTGGGTGCGTTATCAGCGTGTCGCCACCGTCGGGACCGGGACGAACCCGGCCGACGCGAAGATCGAGTCCGAGGTCCTGCTGCATTCGGGGGAGATTCCGTGGGACGTCAAATAACCGCTCTTTTGTTGAGCCTGCTTTCCACGTCGTCGATGGCCTGCAACCGATCGACCCCGCCCGCGCCCCAAAAGGAGGCGCCGCAGAGCTCGGCGAGCGCCGCGACGAACCCCGTGGCAGAGCGCCCTCCCGCGCCGAAGGTCCTCCCCACGCTCGCCGCCGAGCCGTTCGCGCCCGAGGGGACGCACCCCGAGCTTTTGTTCGGCATCGAGGGCGGGCTCGCCGTGGTGGAGGGTCTGCGCGTGGGCCGGATCGTGGACGGCGAGCGCATCGAATGGGTCGGCAAGATCGTCGATGACAACAAGCACCTCGGAGGCAGCCACATCGTCTCCGTGCACGGCCGATTCCCCGACGCCGTCGACGTCGTTTACGACAGCAACGAGGGGCGCGCGCCCCAGCCCGCGTATTTCCCGCTGACCGGCAAAGGCGTGCACTTCCGCGTGGGCGACGGCGGCTCTCCCGGGAGGATCTCCGGCGTGACCGCCGCGGGCGCGTCGACGGTGGTCATCGCGATGGACTATGAGCCGGGGTTCCACGTCAAGACGGCGCGCGGCCCTGGGGTCGTTTACAAGTTCACCTCCTTCGAGGCGGCCGGCTGCAGGAAGGACGAAGAGTTTCGCTTCCTCGGCCACCAGGGTGTCCTGCCCGCCGTCGTCCCCAGTACCTTGGCCGCTACGTCGACGGGCACGCTCGTGACCATGGGCATGCTCTGCGAGAAAAGGGGCCCCACGGCGGAGGTATGGGACAAACCCGGCACGTCGCGACTCGTCGACCTCGGCGGCTGGATCAAAGAGATCGACACGAGGTCCGAGCTCCTCCGGGGCAACGGGGACGATCTGTTCCTGTATGCGGGCAAAAAGAACCCCATCCTGCGCTTCCGAGGCGGCACGTTCGAACCGCTGCCGCGCCTCGACAAACCGTTCGAGGACGTCTTCGTCTCCTCGAACGGACAGCTCCACGCGAGCGACGGCAGAACGATTCACAGATTCGACGACGGTCAATGGACGCCCATCGCGCACCTTGCCTGGCCGACGAGCTTCGACACGATGGCCCTTGAAAAGGACACGTTGTGGGCGTCCGCGGGCATGACCGTCTTGAAGCTCCGCGAGACGAAGAGCGTCGCCTTCGAGGACGGCTGCCCGACGCCGTTCGTGTACCTCTACGACGTCGCGCCGCAAAACGCCCCCGACTTCACGTTCCCCACCACGCAAAAGGCGCTCTCCACGTTCGAGGGCGCCGCGGACCTCGGCCTCGTGGAGTTTTTCGAAGGAGCGCGGCGCCTCGGCATCACGGTGAAGAGCAAGGAGCAAGGCGAGGCCGTCGTCGCGCACCTGTTGGCCACGATGAAGGACGAGGATCCCAAGCTCCTTTGTTACGCGCCGAAAAAAACACGCGGGATCCCCCTGAAGCCGAAGCGAAAGTGATCACGACCGGCGAAAGCCGAACCGCGCTCGAACGCTGGCCTCGGCCTTCCGCGCCGCGTGGGTCGTGCAGACGAGGTCCACGATGCACGTCGCAGGGACGTGGCGCACGAGCACGACGCCATTTTGCGCCTCCCACACGCCCTGCCCCGCGTCGCGCAATCGCTCGGCCGATATTTCTAGCATGACCGGGGTCGCCGAGCGTTTCCCGACTTTGCTTTCGAGGCTCGGGGCCAGGTGCACGTGCGTGCGCTTCTGCGGCGAGAGGCCTTCCCGCGCAATGGGGGCCGTCGCCTCGACGGTCGTCCCGTGCCAGAGGCTCCCGCCTTCCGTGTAGGGGCGCCACGAGGCCTCCAGCGCCTCGATCGTGACGGGCATGTTCTCGGTTGAATGCCCCTGGCTCGCGCGCACACGCTCGCCGACGAGCTGGAGGCGGCTCTTGTTGTTCGTCGCGACCACCTCGTCGAGGGCCGCGCGGCTGATGCGGAGGTAACGGAGCACCTCGGGCACGGGCACCCAGCCGGCCGCATCCATCGATACGCCGGCCTCACGCGCCCCGTGGCGGAGGAGCCAAGAGAGGGTCTTGCTAAGCTCTACAGTGTTCATGAGGCCCCGAGGGTAGCGAACCGAGCCATCGGCGGAAGTCGTCTTTTCGGATGAGCTATCCTCCTTTCGGATAGTCATGCTCGAGACCTCGTGGCTTCGCGCCTTCGCCGCCTTCGCCGAACACAAGAACTTCACCCACGCCGCCCGCTCCCTCGGCCTCTCGCAGCCCGCGCTCCACGCGCAGGTGCAGAAGCTCGCGGAGAGCGTAGGCACGCCGCTCTACCGCCGCGTCGGCCGCGCGCTCGTGCTCACGGATGCCGGCGAGCGGGTCGCGGCGTATGCACGACGAACGCTGGCGCAGCAGGTCGAGTTCGTCGAGGGCCTGCGCGCCGGAGGGCCACGCGCGCGTGTGGTGCTTTGTGCGGGCGAAGGGGCGTATCTCTACCTCCTCGGCGAGGCCGTGCAGCGCTCGGTGCGGGATGCGCGCACGCCGCTGTCGCTGCTCGTGCGTGACGCGGCGGGCACGCTCGCGGCCGTGCGCACGGGCGAGGCGCACGTGGGCGTGCTCCCGCTGGAGACACGGCCGCCCCGGATCGTGGTGGAGCCGCTCGCCGTGGTCGGGCAGATGCTCGTGGTGCCCGAGGGCCACGCGCTCGCCGCCAAGGAACGCGTGGAGCTTGCCGATCTCGAAGGCGCCGCCCTCGTCGTGCCGCCCGAGGGCCAGCCGCAACGCGTGGCGCTCGACGAGGCGCTCCGGGCCGCGGGCGTGCGCTGGGACGTGGCCGTCGAGGTGCGCGGCTGGCCGCTCACGTTGCGCTTCGCGCGCCTCGGCGCCGGGCTCGCGGTCGTCAACGACTTCTGCCGCCTGCCGCCCGGCCTCGTCGGGCGCCCGATCGCAGGGTTGCCGAGCCAAACCTACGCCGCGATCCGCCTCGCCGACGCCCCGCTCGAAGGCGGCACCGAGCGCGTGTGGCGGCGCCTGCTCACGGCGGCGCGACGTTGATCCTGGGGTCCCGATCGAGCGATACTCGCGCGCGCTTCATGCCCCGCGCCCCGCTCCGCACCGTCTTCCTCCTGCCGATGCTCGGCGCGCTCGCTGGCTGCGCCAAGCCGCCGGAGACCGTATATTTCGTGGCCGTGGGCGCGCGGGACGAGGTGCCCACGGCCCGCGGCGCTTGCCGCGTCGCCGAGGCCCGGCCGAGCGCGCCGATCCATTTCGACCCCGCGGGGCAGACCTACGAGGCCGTCGACCCGGGCCGCGTGCGGATCCCCTGCGCGCAGGGCGTCGTCGTGCTCGACGTGCGCCGCCCGAGCCGCGTCCACGTCGACACGACCCAGGCCGCCAAGCGCGGCGCTCTGCTCGTGATGGAGCTCCAGGCGTTCGATGACGCGGGGCAACGCCTCTCGTTCGGCCGCGCGCCCATCGCTTGGTCGTTCACGGGCGCGCTCGGGCCTCGCAGGCCACCGCCGTGCACAGGGGCGGAGGCGGCCTGCGCGCCGGAAAACGCAGGGTATGCGGTGGCCTTCGACGAGGGCGAGGGCCAGGTGCTCGCGCGCTTCGGCGGGCTCTCGTCGCGGGTCGTGGTGACCGTCTTGCCTTGAGCGCGGCCGTTACGCCTCGGGCGGCGTCATCCACTGGACGAACTGCACGAGGAGCCCGTTCGGGTCCGTGACCTGGAAAAACCGCTCGCCCCAGGGCTCGGTCTGGAGCGGCGTCGTGATGGGCACGCCCTCGGCGCGCAGCCGCGCCTCCTCGGCGTCCACGTCGCCCACGACGAACGCCAGGATCAAGCCGCCGGCGTGCGCGTGCTTCAGCGTCTCGGGCTGGAGCGAGGCGAGCCCTTGGCGCAGGAAGATGAGGTGGTAGCCGACGTCCTCGCGCTTCATCGAGACGAAGCCGTCCGCCGCCATCCCCGCGGAAAACCCCATGTGCCGGGCAAAGAAGTCCCGCGAAGCCTCGACATCCCTGACGTTGAGCGAAATCGCCGACGCGGTGGTTGCTTGCATGCGTGTGTTCCTCGATCCTGGGGGAGGCCCCTCGTGACGGTGGACGGCAACTACGTACATTGTACAGAGTATGTCGGACGGTGTTCCGGTCAAGGGGACGGAGACCGATTTCATGCCGCCGAACAAACCCGCGAACCCGGATCCCGCGCGCACGCTCTCGCTCCTGTGGCGGCACACCCTCTCGCCTTCGCGGACGCGAGGGCCGCGGCCGTCGCTCACGGTGGATCGGGTCGTCGAGGCGGCCGTCACGATCGCCGACGAACAGGGGCTCGACGCGGTCACGGTGCGCTCGGTGGCGCAGGCCTTGGGCGCGTCGCCGATGTCGGTCTACACGTACGTGCCCGGAGGAAAAACGGAGCTGCTCGAGCTGATGATCGACGTGGTGTACCTCGGCGAAGGCCGGCCGGCGTGGGGCGAGCTCGGCTGGCGGGATCGGGTGACGGCCGTCGCGAACCAGAACCGGGCCCTCTACGCCAAGCATCCGTGGCTGATCCACGCGTCCACGAGCCGCCCGCCGCTCGGTCCGGGCGTGATCACGAAGTACGAGTACGAGCTTTCGGCGTTCGACGGCCTGGGGCTCTCCGACGTGGAGGTCGATGCGGCGCTCACGTTTGTCCTCGGGTTCGTGCAGGCGAACGCGCGCAGCGCCGCCGACGCCGCCGTGCTGCCCGAGGCCACGGCCATGACCGACGCGGCGTGGTGGGAAGCCCAGGCGGAGCTGCTCGGCCGGGTCGTGGACCCCCAAACGTTCCCGCGGGCGACGCGCATCGGCGAGGCCGCAGGCGCGGCCCAGGGCGGCGCGTACCAGGCCGACGCGGCGTACCGGTTTGGCATGGACCGGGTCCTCGACGGGCTCGGTCGGCTCGTCGAGCGAACCAAGAAGGCGCGATGAGCGGGCGCCTCCGCGGCGTCCGGGTCAGCCCTCGGGGCCCACGAGGAACATCGGGATCACGATCGTGGCGCGAACGCCGAAGTCCCCACGCTCGACCGTGAGGTATCCCCCGAGCTGCCGGCAAACCGAGGCGACGTCCTCCATCGACACGACGTCCATCGCGTCGTCCGTGTCCGTCACCTCGAAGCCGGCCCAGGGCACGTCCCCGAGGCGCCCCTCGCGCCCTTGAAACACCCGGAACGACACGCTCCCGGGGCGCGGGCGCAAGGCCCGGCCGCCGAAGACGCAGAGCAGGAGCCAGCGCACCTTCGGCTCGTCCGTCTCCATGAACCCGAGCTCGTCCGGTTGCTCGACCTGGAGCGCGTCGCGCGTCCGCTCGAAGGCCGGCGCCACGGCCAGCACCACCTCGGCGACGAGCGCGCCGAGCGCGAACGGCACGACCACGACCGGCCGCCCACGCGCCTCCGCCTCGCTCTCCGTGATCACCTCGTGGAGCAGCAGATCCGCGTGCTCCTGGCGCAAGCGCTCGGCGAGCGCGTCCGCGCCCCAGCGTGCGAAGGCGTCGAGCGCGCCATGCACGTGGCTCCGCGCGCGCGCCTCGTCGCCCCGGTCGCGGAAAAATGTCGCGGCCCGCTCGTAGGCGATCGCGACGTGGGGCGTGAGCCCCGACGCCTCGGCGGCCTCGACGGCGCGTTCGTAGAGCGGGCCGGCCGCGGCGTGATCTCCCGCGATCCGCGCGCGCTCGGCGGCGAGGAGGAGCTCCTTGTGGGCGAAGTTCGCGGGGCAGGCCTGCGCCCAGCCGGCGATACGCGTGGCGTTTCGCTCGAACGTCGCGTACCGCGCCTCGGCTGGGCTCGCCCCTTCGGCGCAGAGGCGGGCGGCCGCGAGCGCGGTCAGGTACACGGCATCCGTCGCGAAATAAAACCACGCCCCCTCCCCGCCTTCGCCGGCGATCACGAGCGCGTCCTCGTCGTCGCCGTTCAGGAAGGCCAGCGTGATGCGCGCCGCGCGGTACCACGAGAGCGCGAAATGCACGCCCCGCTCGCGCAGGGAGGCGACGAACGTGTCCTCGTCGAAGCCGTCCCCGGAGAGCGAGCGCACGTCGAGCGTGCGCCCCGCGAGCGCCGCGAGGATCCGCCGCACCAGCGTCTGCACCGCGATCGACGAGGCGACCTTGGTCCGCTCCATCAAAGCGAGGAGCCGCTCGGCCTCTTCATCGACGTCCTTCAGCGGATCCCCGAGGGCGAGGCGCAGGAGCACGATGTGGCTGCACGCGTACGAGAGATAGATGTAATCGCCCGTCGCGAGCCCCGTGCGGTAGGCTTTCCGGAGATAACCGAGCACTTCGGGGATGGGCTCGAGGAAATGGGCGTACGAGCCGTAGACGAAGTTCAAGCGGCAAGGCTCGCCCGCGCTGCCGCGCCGCTCGTCGAGCCGAAGCGCGAGCTTGCCGAACGCCCCCGCCTCGGCATAACGGCCGAGCGACGTGGCGAGGTGCATGCCGTAGAGCATGTACCCGTAAATGGATTCGTCGGCGTGGCCGCATTCGAGCGAGATGTTCGCCTGGATCGCCGCGCAAAGACTGAAGAGCGCGGGCCGCACGAGGTTCGCCGGCGCGAGCAGGTTCGTGAGGATCTCGAGCTTGGCCCGTTGGTCCGGGTCTTCGAGCGGTGCGCCCTCGGCCAGCGCTTCGAGCCCCCGCGCCGAAAGCCGCTCGCGCACCCGGGCGTGCTCCTGCTCCGCGAGGATCTTGGCCGTCGCCTCGTCCCGTGGGATGTCGAGGCCGAGCGCCGCGAGGGCGTCGAGCCCCACATCAATGGCAGAGGCGGCCTGCCCGCGCGTCGTGCGGACGGCCATGCGGACCCGGCACGCGGCGGCCTTTTCGGGGCTCGTCTGCGGCGGGACCGGCAAGGCGACGAGGAGCGCCTCGGCTTCGTCGAGCTGGCCGCGCAGGTAGGCGCATTCGGCCCGGCCGAGGTGGAGCGCGAAGAGGAGCGCCGGATCCGCGCCGGAAAGCGCGAGCGCCGCGCCTGTACCATAATAACGGGCAGCGGCATCGTAGGCCGTCCGGGCCTTCGCGCGCGCGCCGGCGGCGAGGTCGAGCCGGGCGAGCTCGTCACGCTCGGCGGCGTCGGTGAGCAGCGAGGCGCCGGCGTTCAGGTGCTCGACGAATTCGAAGAGCTTTTCGTCGATGACGTCGCGGGCGCGCGCGTCGGCATAAAGGCGGCGCCCGACGAGGAGCCGGATCCGCGGCAAATCCTCCTCGCCGATGAGCTCATAGGCGGCCTGGCGTACGCGGTCGTGCAGGAACCGGAAACGAAACCGGATCGGCGCGCTGTCCGCGGCGTCGCCCCGCCTGCGTGCCTCGACGGGCATGACGAGGTCCTTCCCCATCGCCGCCGCGAGGGATGCGAGGGCCTCGGAGGCCGGGGTGCCGCGCGCTGCCGCGAGATCGTGCACGTCGAAAAGCGCGCCGACGCAGGCGGCGATCTGCAGCGTCGCCTGTGTCTCGGCCGGGAGCTTGCGCATTTCCCGGACGATCAGGGTGACCTCGTCCTCGGGCAATGGGGCCGTCCGGATCTGCGCGAGATCCCAGACGAACGCCCCGGGGCCCGCGCCCTCCGCGAGGAACCCTTCCTGAACGAGGAACCGGAGAAACTCCCGTGCGAAAAACGGGTTTCCGCGGGTGCGCCGGTGCACCTCGGCCGCGAGCGCCTGGATCTCCGGCCCTGCGGTCGTCGCGAGCGCGTCGGCGATCATCGCCTCCAGGTGTTCGGGCCCGAGGGGCGGAAGGTCGATCTCTTCGAGGCGCGCGCCGCGCTGCCGGAGCGCGACCTTCGCCTCGGTGACCGGGTGCTCCGGCCCCACCTCTTGATCACGATACGCGCCGATCAGCAGGGTGTTGCGAATGCTGGGATCCCCCGCGACGGCACGAAGGAAACGCAGCGACGCGTCGTCGGCCCATTGCAGGTCGTCGAGGAACAGGACGAGCGGATGCTCGGGCCGCGCGAACACCGAGAGGAATCGCAGGAGCGCGTGCTCGAGGCGGGCCTGCGATTCGGCCGCGCTCGCCGAGGACGACGAGCTCGTGGGCGAAGGCGAGGATTGCGCCCCGATCACCGACCGCGCGCTCGGGAGCGTCTCGACGAGGACGGCCGTGCCCTCGCCGAGCGCGTCGTAGAGGCGCTCTTGCCATTCGGCCGTATCGTCCCCCTCGCCGTCGCCGAGGACGCGCTGCGCGAGATCGTCGAGCGCGCGCAGGAGCGTGGCGAAGGGGACCGTGCGGTTGTATTGGTCGAATTTGCCGGCGACGAGGTGCCCGCGGCGGGCAACGAGCGAGGGGCCGAGCTCCTCGACGAGCGTCGATTTCCCTGCGCCGGCCCAGCCCGAGACGAGCACGATTTCGCTCACCCCGGTCGCGGCGCGCTCGAAAGCGCGGAGCAGGGCCCATACCTCGGCCTCGCGCCCGTACCGTTTGTCGGGTAACTGGAACGTCACGCGTCGATCACCGCTTTGCCACGAGCACGCCGCGCGAAAATCAAAGGCCCGGCATCGCCACGTATCCGGGTAGGGTATGGATACGCTCGATCCAGGCGAGGATGTTGCGATAGTCGTCGAGCATGACCTTGCCTTCCCGGACGAGGCCGACGTAGGGGAAGACGGCGAGGTCGGCGATGGTCGGCCGATCGAGCTCGAGCCACGCGCGCCGGGCGAGGTGGGCGTCGAGGATATCGAGGGCCGCGCGGCTCCGGTCCTGGGCGAGGCCGAGATCGAGCTGGACGCCGAGGAGGAAATGCAGACGCGCGAGGAACGGGCCGTGGTGGACCTCGTTCGCGGCGAACGAAAGCCACTGCACGACGCGGGCCATCCCGGCCGGATCCGAGGGCAGCCACGCCTCGCCCCCGTACTTCCGCGCGAGATACACCAGGATGGCCTGCGAATCCCGCAGCGTCTCCTCGCCGTCGACGAGCACGGGGACCTGGCCGAGCGGGTTCATCGCGAGGAACGAGGGCGTCTTGTGCTCGCCTTTCAGGAGGTCCACCACGATCTCCTCGTGCTCGATGCGCAACATCGAGAGCATGAGGCGCACCTTGTGGCTATTCCCGGACAGCGGATGCGAATAAAGCTTCATAACGGTCGGCGTCTTTCCCGGCGAAGCGCGGTTTCCGTGACGTCACGAGAGGCCGCGGTTTCACCCGCGCCCCTGCAAAACGGCGGGCTCGGGCGAGGAGGTGCGCTCACGGCGCGCGCCGGAGTATCGCGCCGACGTGCGGGCGCAGTCAAACTACGTGGAGGGAATCGTCGCCGCTGCCGTGCGTCATCGTGCGCTCGGAAACGAGGAGCGCGCGCACGGCGTTTCGCACCTCGGCGCGTTGCGCGTCACTGTCGAGCACGAACTCGACGCAAAAACCGCCCTGTTCGCCGGCCGGCGAGCGCACGCGCCCGGGGATCGGGAGCGAGGCGCTGAAAAGCCCGTCGATCGATACCTCGATCGCGGCGTCGAGCGGCGGCGGGCGAACCCCGCCGAGGACCAGGCCAAACGGCCCGAGGGACGTCGCCCGCCCGGCCTGCCACGCCCCTCCGTCGTGACGCATTCGTACGGTCAAATTGCAGGGTCTGCGGTCGCCGGACGCGGCCGCGAGGGACTCCCGGGCGCCGCCTCCATCGATCAGCGGGCGAATGCCGTCGGTCGCGGACGGGAGGAGGATTTCGGCGGGGCACATCGCATCGAACAACGACCACCACAGGTGGACCCCGTAGGCCATCGCATAGGCAATGCTGCGCGCCGACACGGGATTTTTCCAGCCATCTGCGCAAAGCGCGAACAGGGAGACGGCGTGATCGGCGTCGATCTCCGCGTGCAGCCGGTAATGGCGCTGGGCGTCGAGGTCCCCCCAGAATCGTTCGTGGATGTTTCGTGCGAGCAGGGTGGAAATCTTGATGTGGGTATACTCCACGATGCCCGTGGCCGCGGCGCCCATCTCGGCGGGATTCACGAGGCAAAAGTCGAGCAGGGACTGGTAGGCGACGGCGATGCGGATCGGGCACTCCCGCGCCTCCTCCTCTTCACGGAGGCCAATGGCGCGCAGGTACCCCGCGAACGTGCCGCGATGCGTGCTCTCGATGTCCCCGTGCCCGTGCTCCTCCGCCACGTTCTCATAGACGGTGGCGAGGCGCCGGTCGATGGCGGGCACGCGCGCGAGCACCGCTGTCAATGCGCGTGAAAAATGCTCCACGTAATGTACGTAAGGGGCCTGGCTCCGGCGGAACTCCTCGAGTCGTGTCGTGGGTGCCCGCATCCATGAAAAGTACGGGTGCTTGCCGAAATCATAGACGCGGCTCAACGCCTCGGCGCCGTCGAGCACCGAAGCGCCCGCGGTGATCTCCGAAAGCGTAACGTCGGAAACGCGATGAAGAAGAATGGACATGGCGTCGCTCCTAGCTTTTCCAGCTTTCGAGTCGACCGTTGAAGGTAGGGAATGAAAGAAAACACGGCCTTGGCGCCAGGTCAATGACACATTCGTGCGGTCTTCCGCACGGCATCCATTGAAATGTCAGGCCCCGCTCACGGAGCGCCCGGCGCATGTCCGGACACCGGCACGCCGCCCCGCGTCCCCCGCATGACGTTACATGCCTTGTGCGGCATCGACGCCTCCGCGGCGAGCGCGCCTCGCCCTCGATTCTGACAAAAAAAGCCCGAGAGGTCAATCCGTCAGAAATATGACTCCCCGGACCGCGAAAGAAATGCGAACCGAGCGAGGAAAATCGCTGACGGCCTGGCGGGTGCTGGGGTAATGAGCACATTGTGGGGGGGATAGAGATCCATCGTGAAATTTCTTCTTAGGAAGGACGGGATCCATCCATGGGGGCGCCCATGAGCCGATCCCGCCGCGAGGGCGCGCGCCCGGGGACGGTCGTCGCCGAACGCTTTTACCTCGAAGAACTCGCAGGAAAGGGCGGGATGGGTGAGGTCTTTCGCGCCCGCGACATCAGCACCGGCGGCGTGGTCGCCCTCAAGCTCCTGCATTCGACGGACGGCGGCTTCGAGCCGGCCGCGCGGTTCGACCGCGAGGCGCGGATCCTGTCCCAGCTCGGGCATCCGGGAATCGTCTCGTATCTCGCCCACGGCAAGGCCGAGGACGGGCGGCCGTATCTCGCCCTCGAATGGCTCTCCGGGCAGGACCTCGGCAAACGCCTCGCCGAGGGGCCGCTCGAGCTGCACGATTGCGTGACCTTGCTCCTCAGGGTCGCGGACGCGCTCGCCGCGGCCCATCAAAAAGGGATCCTCCACCGCGACATCAAGCCGAGCAACCTGTTCCTGCGGGACGGCCGCATCGATCGCGTCACGTTGCTCGATTTCGGCATTGCGCGGAGCGCCCTCTCGGCCACGGCCCTGACGCGCCCCGGCGCCCTCCTCGGGACGCCCGGCTACATGGCCCCCGAACAAGCCCGCGGCGAGGAGGATCTCCGGCCGAATGCGGACGTCTTCGCGCTCGGCTGCGTCGCCTTCCACGCGTTGACCGGAAAACCCCCGTTTTCCGCGCCAAGCGCGCTCGTGATGCTCGCCAAGGTCCTTTTCGAGGAGGTCCCCAGCGTCGAGGTGCTCCGGCCCGGCACGCCGCGCGCGCTCGCCTCGATCGTCGCGCGGATGCTCGAAAAGGACCCGTCGCGGCGCCCCCCCGACGCCGCGGCGCTGCGCGACGAGCTTGCGGTCCTCGCGGCGCGCCTCGCGGACGACGTCGCCGTGGAGGCAGGGCGCGTGGACCCCTCCGCCCCCCCAGCGCTCAGCGGCGACGCCTTGCAATTGCTCTCCGTCGTCGTCGCGGTTCCGGGCGAGGAGTTGCCGTCCGGCGACGAGGACACCGTCTTCACGCGGACCGCGTGGGTCTCGATCCGGGAAGCCCTGCGCGCGCGCCTCCTTCGCCTCGGCGGGCGCGTCGAATGGCTGGCGAGCGGCGCGCTCGTCGTCGTCGTCACGCCCGCGCAGAGCGCCGTGGATCAGGCCGCGCAGGCCGCGCGTTGCGCGCTCGCCGTCCAAGCGGGCTGGCCCACGGCCCGCATTGCCCTCACCACGGGCCGCGGGGTGATGAAAGAAAAGGTCCTCGTCGGCGAGGCGATCGAGCGCGCCTTTTCCCTGCTCGCCCCGCGCGACAGCGAAATGCCTCTGGAGGCCGTGGAGACCGCCCCTCCCGTGACCACACAACCTGGCATTTTTCTCGACGAGCTCTCCGCCAAGCTGATCGAGCCTCGTTTCGGCATCACGTTCACCGCGGATACGCCGCTCCTGCGCGAAGAGCACGCCGCCCTGGTCGACGCCTCACGCCTCCTGCTCGGCCGGCCGACCCCTTGTGTCGGCCGCGAGCGGGAGCTCGCCTTGCTCATTGCGGCGATCGAGGGATCCATGGAGCACGCCGAGCCGGCGGGGGCGCTCGTGTTCGCGCCGCCCGGCATGGGAAAATCCCGTTTGCGGCATGAGCTCTTGCGAAGACTGCAGGCGCGCCCGCTCGCGCTCCTGGTGCTCGTCGGGAGCGGCGCGCCGCTCAGCGCGGGGTCTCCTTATGGGGTGCTCGGCGAGGCTTTGCGAGGGCTTTGCGAGGTCGAGGTCGGGGATACGCCGGCTCGAAAAGAGGAAAAGATCCGCCAGCGCATCGGGCTCGCCGTGGCGCCCGCAGAGCGGCGGCGGGTGAGCGAATTCCTGGCCACGATGTGCGGCGTCGCGGTGGAAGAGCCGAGCGCCCTGCTCCGCGCGGCCTTTCGGGACCCGAAGATCATGAACGAACAGATCCAGCGGGCCTTCCTGGATCTCCTCGCCGCCGAATGCGCGCAAACGCCCGTCCTCCTGGTGCTCGAGGATCTCCACTGGGGAGACCCCGCGACGGTGAAGCTCGTCGACGCGGCCCTCGTGGAGCGACGCGAGTTGCCTTTTTTCGTGCTGGCGTTCGGCCGTCCCGAGGTGGTCGAGGTGTTCCCGCGGTTATGGGAGGGGCGCATCGTGCACCGCGTGCGGCTCGGCGGGCTGCGCGACGCCGCGGCCGGCGAGCTGGTCAAGGCCGTGCTCGGCCCCGAGGTGCCCGCGGCCTCGGTCAAGCGGATCGTCGAGCAGGCCGCGGGCAATGCGTTGTTCCTCGAGGAGCTCATCCGCGCCGCCGCCGACGGCAAAGCGGAGGGGCAGCCGGAGACGGTGCTGGCGATGCTCCAGGCCAGGCTCTCGTGCCTCGAACCGGCCTCCCGCCGCGCGCTCTCCGCGGCGAGCATCTTCGGACAAACCTTCTGGCGCGGCGGCCTGCTCACGCTCCTCGGACGCACACGTGACGCCGCGTCGACGGACGAGCGGATCGAAGAGCTGGTTCATGCCGAGATCCTCGAGCGTCGCACGCAAAGTCGGTTTTCCGGCGAAACGGAATACGGGTTCCGCCACGTGCTCCTGCGCGACGCCGCGTATGGACTCTTGACCGACGCGGATCGGGCGCTCGGGCATCGGCTCTCGTGCGCCTATCTGGAGCAGATCGGCGAGGCGGATCCGATGGTGCTCGCCGAGCACGCCCGCGCAGGCGGGGACCTCGCGCGGGCCGCCGCCCATTACCTCCGCGCGGCGCAGCAATCGTATCAGCAGGACGATATCGCCGGGATGGGAATCCGCGCCGAGCGTGGCCTCCAGTGCGGCGCCTCCGGCGAGGTCCGGGGAAAACTCCTCGCGCTCGAGTTCGAGGCTTGTATCTGGCGCCTCGACTGGGAAACGGGCATTCGCCTGGGCAAAGAAGCGCTCTCGCTCCTGCCTGTCGGGAGCGTCGCCTGGAACCAGGCGGCGGCGTCCTTCCTCTTGATCGCGGTGAACATGAACCTGCGGGACGAGATGGCCATGCTCGTCCGTGTCCTCCAGGACCTCGCGCCCGCGCCGGATGCGGTCGCCTCGTGCCTCCTGCTCCTCGCGGCGACGACGTCCGCGCTCGGCATGCTGGGGAGCCGCGCGCCCACGGCGCGGCTGCTCTCGCGGCTGGAGGCGCTCGCGCCGCGCCTGCCGGAGGGGGAGCTGCTCGCGGGGGGCCACATCCACCAGGCGCGGGCGATTTTCTCGTTCCTCATCGAGGGGGATCTCGGGGCGACCCACACGTCCTTGCGTGCCTGCGTCGAGCAATATGCGGCGGCGTGCTCCTCGAACTGGTGGGGCATGGCGTTGTGCCTGTTCAGCGCGACGCTCGCGGCGCTCGGGGACGAAGCCGCGGCGGAGCGAGCGATCCACGAGGTTCTGGAGAGCGCCCTCCGCAGGAACGACATGTTCCTCGTGTCCACGGCACGTTTTTATCGAATGCTCGTCCTCGCCGAGCGATGCGCCCCGGAGCGGCGGACGGAAATCGAGGGCCTCGCCAGGCTGCTCCTCGAGCAGGGCGCGATGGAAGACACGGTCGCGGCCTCGTACGGCGCGCTCGCGCGGCTCTTTTTGGCCGAGGGGCGCGTCGTGGAGGCCCGCGAGACCGCGGAGAAGGCCCTCTCGATCCTGCAAAACGTCCGTTGCTGGCGACCGCAAATCGAGAGGACGCTCATCGTCGCCTGGCTCCGCGAAGGGCGCCCGGACGAAGCACGCCGCGTCGCGGAGGAGGTCGCGGGCCGGATGGAGGCCGAAGGCGGCAGCGCCGGGTATGCAGAAATTCCCCTGCGCCTCGCGATGGCCGAGGCGCGCGCCGCGACCGGGGACATGCCCGCCGCCCGCGAGGCGATCGCGCAGGCGATTCGCCGGCTCGAATGGCGGCTCGAAAGGATCGAGGACCCGGCGATGCGAGCGCTTCATGCCGCGATCCCCGAGCACGAGCGCCTGCGGGAGCTCGAACGAGAATGGGCCGAACGCTAGACGTCCCACGACGCCCCTCCCGAGCCGCGCGGACACGTCCGAGGTCGCCCGAGCGCCGGGCCCATGCATGCGCGGGGCGCGCCGATTGCATCCCGAGGACGACGTGGGCAAACCCAGGCGCGTCGAGGCAAGGCGGGGCGCGGCGGAGCCGGAGGGGCCGCCGCCGTCGGGCGTCGCGCCGTCGTCGCTTCGGCCGCGCGCCGCGGAGATCCACGCGCGGCTCGCCCGGGCGATCCCGGCGCCGCGGCTCGAGCTGGATTTTCGCACGCCGTGGGAGCTCCTCGTCGCGACCATCCTCGCGGCGCAGAGCACGGACCGGAAGATCAACCTCGTCACGCCTGCGCTGTTTCAATCGTACCCCACGCCGACCGCCCTCGGCGCCGCGCCGCAGGACGAGGTCGAGCGGCTCGTCCACGAGACCGGATTTTTCCGGAACAAGGCCCGCGCGATCCGCGAAGCGAGCCGCACCCTCGCAGAGCAGTTCGGCGGCGAGGTCCCGCGCACGCTCGACGTGTTGATCACGCTGCCCGGCGTGGCGCGCAAGACCGCGAACGTCGTGCTCGCGAACGCCTACCGGATCGCAGAGGGCATCGCCGTCGATCGGCACACGGCGCGGGTCGCGCGCAGGCTCGGGCTCACGGAGGAAGAAGATCCGGCGGCCGTGGAGGTCGATCTCTGCCGCTCGTTCCCGACAAACGAATGGATCGACGTGGGGCTACGCCTCCAGCTCCACGGGCGTTACGTCTGCACCGCGCGGGCGCCCGATTGTCGCCATTGCCCGCTGAACGAGCTCTGCCCGAGCAAACGAGCCGCTCCCGAGGGCACGCTCGACGCGCGCGCGGCGCTCGAAGCTTCCCGTATCGCGGCCCAGGGCGAGCCCGAGGCCGATCCGCCCGGATGACCGGGCTTCACTTGCAAGCCGGGCACTCGCAAAGGACCTCTTTGCCCGAGGCCTGAATGCAGGCGAACCCGTCTCCGCAGATCGCCCCCGCGCAGGCGCACGCGAGCGGCTCCGGCCCGCAAGAATCGGGCGCGCATTCGTACGTGGCCCCGAAGGCCTGCTTCGTGACGCAGACGTACCCCTCGAGGCATTGGAGCATGTCGCCGCAGGTCATGGCGCCCTGGCACAAGGTCGGCATGTCGCTGTGCCACAGATTGTCGTCCCCGCACGTCACGGTGAACGACGTGCCGCCCTCCTCGCAGGCATAGGTGCACGGCGTCGTTTGCCCGCACGGACCTGCGCAAGCCGCGCCGTCGAGCGGCGGTGACGCTGGGCACGGCAGCGGCGGCTCACACGCGACGAGGGTCTCGACCCAGCTCCCCGCCTCGCAGGTGAAAATGTCCGGGCAACATTTGTCATAGGAGCAGGGTTGGTTCGCCGGCACGTCACAAGGCGCGCCGGCGACGGGGGGCTCGGCGGGGCAATCGCCGGAGCCGCCGGCGCCCCCCGAGCCGCCTTGGCCCCCGCCGGTGCCTGTCGAGGTCTGATCGACGTCCACCTTCCCGCTGCAGGCCACGAGGACGGGGAGGACGAGGAAAAAAGCGCAAGCGATGGGAAAAAGCATACGCGCGATTCTACACGAACTCGCGCGCTCGGGGCACCTTCGCGGCAGCGGGGAGGCGGGCACCGCCGTTGCACCCTGGGTGCGCATGCCAGCGACCGTCGCCCTCGTGCTCGCCTGTCTCCTCGGTGCGCACCCTACCCTCGCGCTCGCGTGTCCGGATTGCGCGCTCGCGCGGAGGACACGCGCATTCCTCCGGGAGGATCCGAATACGTGGGACCACCTTGCTCTCCTGCTCCTTCCCTTCCTGGTCGTCTGGCTCGTGGCTTTCGTGTGGCACAAGCGCGGGCGAACCGCGGGAACGGGAAAGGACGGGTGACGTGATGGGACGAAACAATCAAAAGGACGGGGGCCTCGTCGCGGCGGGGATCCTGCTCGGCGTGGGGCTCGGAGGGTTCGTGGACGGCATCGTGTTCCACCAGATCCTCCAATGGCACAACATGCTCTCGTCGATCCTGCCGCCGACGAACCTCCGGGACATGAAGATCAACATGTTCTTCGACGGCCTCTTCCACGCAGTCGCGTGGCTGACGACCGTGATCGGCCTCGCCGTGCTCTGGCGTGGCGTCAAGAAGGACACGATTCCCCGCTCGACGCCGACGTTCGTGGGCGCGATGTCGCTCGGATGGGGCCTCTTCAACTTCGTGGAGGGCCTCATCGACCATCAGCTCTTCGGCATCCACCACGTCCGGCCGGGCGCGCACGAGCTCCTCTGGGACATCGGCTTTTTGGCCTCCGGGCTCCTGCTCGGTGGCCTCGGAGGGGCGCTCCTTCGAAAGGGGCGCGCCCTCAGTACGTCGAGAACCCAGCGCAGCTCGACGTGATCTGCATCGACTGCGATCCGCTCGCCACGAAGCTCGAAATGCCCTGATCCCGATCGTCCACGATCCACACCGTCTTCGGCCCCCCGCCCGAATACGACGACGTCGTGTTCGACCCGAGCGACGTCCGCGTGCCGCTGCCGAACTTCGGGTTGTCCCCAAAGAACAATTTGATCGTTCGCGAGCAACTGTTGTGCAGCCGGAGCGAATACGTGGAGCCGCCGCCGCCCGCGCTCCCCGCCCCTGCCCGCGCGGCCCGCTCCTCTTCCGAGCGCCTGCGGCTCGCGTCGAAGTCCGCCTGCATCTGCGCCGAGTGCGCCTCCTGCTCGGCCCGGCGCGCCGCCTTCTCCTGGACGATCTCGTCCGTCGTCTGGTTGTAGAAATCGATGTCCGCCTGGCCCGCCCACGCGAGCCCCTTCTCCGCGGCGCCGCCGTGCGCGTGCTGGAGGCAACTATCGAGCAACGTGTACCGCTCCTCGTCGTCGCGCACCGCCGGCCGCGCCTTCTTGCAATGGCCGACGACCTCCCCGGAGCGCCCCGCGTCGTCGAGCTCCTTGAGCAGCGGCACGCACGCGAACACCGTGGGCCGCGCAGCCATCGAAGCTTCGAGCGTCGGGAGGGCCTCCGCGTTCCGCTTCGCGTGGAGGAACAAGATCCCCTTCGACGCGAGCGCCTCCGCCTTCTGATCGGGGTTTTTCTTCGTGGCCTCTTCGAGCGCCGCGTCCACCTCGGCGATCGCCGCCTCGCCGTCGATCTTCTTCCGATCGACGAGCCCCAGGAGGAAACACGCCCCCACGCGCTGCGCGAGCACCCGCGCCGCGTTCATGTCGCCTGGGCTCGCCTTCACGGCCGCGCGCGACTCTTCGAGCTGCGCGAGGATCTGCGCGTCGTTCTGCGCCTGCGCGTCGGCCATCACCTGCGCCTGCTGCGCCTGCATCGCCGCGGGATCGAAGAGGCCCGCGTACGGATTGAAGCAACCCGCCGCGGCGAACGAGGCGAGGGCCGTGGCCGTGAGGAGAGAAAAACGTGTCATCACGAGACGCCTTGTACCAGAGCGGCGCCGGGCGGGAAGAGAGAAGCTCTCCGGCAGGGCAAACCGCTTCGTGGTATCGTCCCCTCCGCGGGAGGCCCTCCATGACGACAACCGAAGCCGGGACGTTCCAGAAGACCGCGTGTATCCTCTGCAGCCTCAACTGCGGCATCGAGGTGCTCGTCGAGGATCGCAGGCTCACGCGCGTGCGCGGCGATCGAAAGCACCCAGCGTCGCACGGATACCTCTGCGAGAAGGCCCAGCGCCTCGACCATTACCAGAACGCGAAGGACCGCCTGCGCACGCCGCTCCGGCGCCGCCCCGACGGATCGTTCGAGCCGATCGACTGGGACACGGCGATCCGCGAGATCACGGCGAAGCTCATCGGCATCCGCGAGACCCACGGCGGCAGCTCCATCTTTTATTACGGCGGCGGCGGCCAGGGCAATCACCTCTGCGGCACCTACGCCACCGCGACGCTCGCGGCGCTCGGCGCGGTCTACCGCTCGAACGCCCTCGCGCAGGAAAAGACCGGCGAATTCTGGGTCGACGGCAAGCTCTTCGGCCGCCCCCGCTGCCACACCGCGCCCGATTTCGAGCACGCCGAAGTCGCCGTCTTCGTCGGGAAGAACCCCTGGCACTCGCACGGCTTTCCCCGCGCCCGCCACGTGCTCAAGGAGATCGCCCAGGACCCCGCGCGCGCGCTCGTCGTCATCGACCCCCGGCGCTCCGAGACCGCCCGCCTCGCGCAGTACCACCTCGCGGTCCATCCGGGCACGGACGCCTTTTGCCTCGCCGCGATCCTCGGCACGCTCGTGCAGGAAGACCTCGTCCATCACGCCTTCCTCGCCGAACACACGACCGACGCGGAGCCCGTCCTCGACGCCCTCGCGCGCGTGCCCGTCGACGAATTCGCGCAGCGCTCCGGCGTCGAAGCATCCCTCGTGCGCGAGGTCGCGCGCCGCATCGCCCGCGCGAAGAGCGTCGCCATCCAGGAGGATCTCGGCGTGCAGCAGGCACCCCACTCCACGCTCGACTCATGGCTGGAGAAGCTCGTGTACCTCCTCGTCGGGAGCTTCGCCAAAGAAGGCGGGATGAACATCCATTCCCGCATGGCCTCGCTCGGCGGAGGCGGCAGCGGCGGCAAACGCGGGAGCACGACGCCCGTCACCGGCGCGCGCATCATCACAGGCCTCGTGCCCTGCAACGTGATCCCAGACGAGATCCTGACCGACCACCCGAAGCGGTTCCGGGCGATGATCGTCGAGAGCGCGAACCCCGCGCACTCCCTCGCGGATTCCAAGCGCTTCCGCGAGGCCTTCGCCGCGCTCGACTGTCTCGTCGTGATCGACGTCGCGCTCACGGAGACCGCGCGCCTCGCCCATTACGTGCTCCCCACCGCCTCGCAGTTCGAGAAATGGGAAGCGACATTCTTCACGCTGGAGTTCCCGCGCAACGCCTTCCAGCTCCGCGCCCCCCTCCTCGCGCCGCTCCCAGGGACCCTGCCCGAGCCCGAAATCCACCGCCGCCTCGTGCGCGCGACAGGCGCACTCGACGGCGTGGATCTCGCCCCGCTCGCCGAAGCCGCGCGCTCCTCGCGAGGCGAATTCGCCATGGCCTTCCTGGGCCTCGTCGGAGCGCGGCCCGACCTCATGGCCCTCGCCCCCGTGATCCTCTACGAGACGCTCGGCCCAACGCTGCCCGAGGGCGCCGAGGCCACCGCCGTGCTCTGGGGCATCGCACAAACCTGCTTCATGACCTTCCCCGAGAGCGTACAACGCGCAGGCTTTCCCGACGCCGACGCACTCTTCGACGCCCTCCTCCACGAACGCTCCGGCATCACGTTCACCGTCGATCCCTACGAAGAGACATGGGCGCGTCTCGACACCCCCGACAAACGAATTCGCCTCACGGTCCCCGAGCTCCTGCCCGAGCTGCTCGGCCTCGCGGCAGAACCCGCGCCAGCCCGCGACGCGCACTACCCGTTCATCCTCGCCGCCGGCGAACGAAGGTCGTCCTCAGCAAACACCATTTTCCGGGACCCCACCTGGCGCAAAGTCGACCTCGACGGCGCCCTTCGCATGAACCCAGCGGACGCCGCAGACCTCGGCCTCTCCACAGGCAGCGTCGTACGAATCGTGACGGAAGGCGGCAGCGCAACCGCAACAGTGGAAGTCAACGACAGCATGCGCGCCGGCCACGTGAGCCTGCCGAACGGCGGCGGTCTCCTGTATCCAGACGAAGCCGGCAGCGAGCGCAAGCACGGCACAGCCCCAAACGAGCTCACCCACCACGCCCAGCGCGATTGGCTCGCAGGAACGCCATGGCACAAGCACGTGCCGGCGCGGATCGAGCGGATCGACGTCTCCTGACCAAGCGCGTCTCAGCTTGGAGGCGTAGCGCCGGGGCGCTGCCCCGGACCCCGCGGGGGGCTGTCCGCCCCCTCGACCCCGGACCAGGCACGGCCTGGACCGAGGGGGAAGAACTGCGCAACGCGCAGTTCTTCCCACGGGCCGGTGGCAAGACCGCAGACGCGCATCTCGAGCTGGCGACGGGGCATTGCCCGTCGAGCCGTCAGCGCTGCGGTCTTTGGCTGGCAGGGTCGTCGCCGGTCTTGACCCCGGCTGTTCGATGAACTGCGCGGAGCGCAGTTCATCGACCCCGGTCCAGGCCGTGCCTGGTCCGGGTCCAGGGGTGGACAACCCCTGGTGGGGCCTGGGGCAAAGCCCCAGCTCCGCGCCTCATGCGCGGCACGAACGCGGCGCGACGACCGCAACGAGCGCGGGTGACGCCGTGCTACGCGTCAACGCCCACGGATGGGGGCGCCCTCGGCCCCCTGGAGGATGCCCCCCATGCCTGAACGGACCATCGCTTTTGTCGTTTTTCCTGAGATTACGCCCCTCGACCTCGTTGGGCCCTTGCAGGTGCTCCAGGCGCTCGAAGGGTTGTCCGATCTCCGCACCGTCACCGTGGGGGAGCGCATCGAGCCTGTCGCGACGGACCTGCCCTTTCGGATCGTCCCGGCGCGTACGTTCGACGAGGTGCCCGAACCCTACGGCATCATCGTCCCGGGGGGCCTGCTCGGGCCCTTTCACGCGATGGCCAGCGATCGCCTCATGGGCTGGCTGAAGCGCGCGGCTTCGACGGCCTCCTTCGTCGGCTCCGTGTGCACTGGCTCGCTCGTCCTCGCGGCGCTTGGCTTGCTCGAAGGCAAAAAGGCCACGACGCATTGGTCGTTCTTGCCGCACCTTGCGCGCTTCGGGGCGACGCCTGTCAAGGGGCGCTGGGTCGAGGATGGCAACGTGATCACCGCGGCGGGTGTCTCGGCGGGCATCGACATGGCGCTCGCGCTTGGGGCTCGCCTCACGAACGAGTCGGCTGCGAAGACGGCCCAGCTCATCCTCGAATATGAGCCCCAGCCGCCTTTCGGTCCGATCACCTGGGAGGGCAGCGCACCGCTCCTCCAGGCCATGGGCGGCGTCGTTGCGCAGCAGCTCCCCACGATTCTCCGTGAAAAGCCGGAGCTCCTCGCGAAGTTCGCGCCGTAGCCCTCGTCCTCGGGGGCGCGGATGTGCGAGGATGCGGGCACGTATGCCCACCCGGAGCCCGAATCATGACCGATGACGAACGAGGTTGTACCCTCGTCTTTGGCCCCCATCATGCGCGGCTTTATCCCCCCGACGTCGTCCGCGTCTTCTGGAGTGGCACGATGACGGCGGAGGACATCGAGACGCTCTACACGTGGACGGACGAAATCCTCCCGGCGCGCGTCCGTCATTTCGTGATCGCCGACATGTCGCGCCTCCAGACGATGACGGCGGCCGCGCGCAAGAGCGCGGCGACGGATCCGCGGGCGCAACGTGTCGCGGGATTCGCCGTCCTCGGCGCGAACTTCCACATGCGCGTGCTCATGGGGATGTTCGTCAAGGCCCTCGGGCTTTTTTATCGCGGCTGGACGTTCCGGATGGAGTTTTTCGAGCGCGACGCTGACGCCCTCGCCTGGTTCGACGCCGAGCGCGCCGAGCGCGCGCCTACTTCGGAATGATGATCGGATCGCAGTTCGTGAAGCTCAGGGTCGATTGCACCTTGAAGTTCGACCCTGTGCTGTGCCGCTCGGCGTGGAAGAAGTCGAGCGCATAGTCGCCGCCGGGCACGATCCCGAGCTCGGCGGCCTTCGCGTCGAGGTTCAGCGTATCGGTTTGCGGCTCGTGCAGGCCGCCGAGATCGATCGCGAGGCGGTTGTTCACGAAGATCCAGAGGTCGTCGTCGCCGCTGAACGCGAACGTCTCGCCGCCCTTGTACTTGAACGTCATGTGGAGCTCGTACGTGAACCCGTAGTTGTGATCGAAGCCCTCGTTGCCGAAGAGCTGATTGTCGATCGGGAAAAACGCGGTGCTCTCGAACGTGGCGATCCCGGTCGCCGGGTCCTCGATCAGCGTCACCTTGTACGGCATCGACATGTTCACGCCCTCGACGTCGCGGTACCACTGGTCGAACTCTGCGGCGCCGGTCGTGTGTGCGGTGGGACCGTCGGGCGCGTAGACGGGCTTCTTGTCGGGGCCGAGATCGAACTTCACGATGCCCTTCAGGCCAGCGCCGCCGAAATGCTCGAAATCGGGGTGACCATTCGGATACCCCTTGAAATCGCGCACGACACCGACGAGCTCCGGCGTGCAGTTGCCGCCCGCGCCCCCGCCGCCGCCCGAGCCGCCGGAGCCGGCGAACACGATGCCGCCGTCGCCGCCCTGGCCGCCCATGCCGCCGAGGCCGCCTTGGCCTCCCGAGCCGGTTGGAGAGGAAGAAGTGCCGGCGCCCTGGCCGCCGGCCGCGCTGCCGCTTGTGTCGCCGCTGCCGCCGCCGCAGCCGATCGCGGCGCCGCCCAGAAGGAGCGACGAGGTGAAGATGAGGGTCAGGGCCGCCTGTCGTAAAAGCATATTTTCTCCTCGTTGAAGCAGAAACACATCCGCCCGAGCGGACGAGCGCGAGGGTACCGCTGGAAATTCTTTCTTGCGAGCATGAACGAGGCTGCTATCTTGCTCGCCCCCTTCGGAGGATTCCGCCCTTGCGCCTGTTTTCCTGAATCCCGCCGTTCATAGACGTGCCGTGACGACCGGCGCCCCACCCCGACGAGACGAACCGCGGGGAACGCGCTGGCCACCGATTCAGGAGAACAGAATATGTTATCGCTTCATGCGCTTCGCATGGCGTTTTCCCATGGGGATGCCACGTCGCTGCTCGAAGACGTCGAGCTGCACCTCGGTCCTGGCTGGGCCGGGATCGTCGGCGAAAATGGCGCCGGCAAGACCACGCTGCTCCGCCTGCTCGCGGGCGATTTGCGGCCCGAGCGCGGTCACGTGCGACGTGATCCCGCCGAAGCACGCGTGGTGCTCTGCCCGCAGACCGTCGATTCCCTCTCCGACACCATCCTCCGCTTCGCCGAGGATCTCGACGGAGAAGCCGTCGCCCTCCGCGGCAGGCTCGATCTCGTCGTCGAAGACCTCGAGCGCTGGCCCACGCTCTCGCCCGGCGAGCGCAAGCGCTGGCAGATAGGCGCCGCGCTCTTCGAAGCGCCCGACATCCTGCTTCTCGACGAGCCCGCAAACCACCTCGACGTCGAAGCGCGGCGCCTCCTCGTCGGCGCCCTCCGTCGCTTCGACGGCCTCGGGCTCTTGGTATCGCACGATCGGACCCTGCTCGACGCGCTCACCACGACGACGCTGCGCATTCATCAAGGCCGCGTGCACGTCTACCGCGGCCGATATGCCGACGCGCGCGCCGCCTGGGAAGCCGAATCCGCCCACGCCCGCGACGAGCGCGAAGCCGCCAAAGGCGAGGAAAAGCGCGCGGCGCGCAAGCTCGATCAAGCGCGGCGCGAGCACGCGATGGTCGACGCATCGCGAAGCATGAAGAGCCAGATGAAAAACAAAAACGATCACGACGGCCGGGGCATGCTCCGCAAAATCGCGATCGAATCCGCTGAAAAACGAGCCGGGCGCCACGTCGGCGTGGCACGCGCCGAGCTCACGCGGGCAAGCGCCGAGCTCGCCCGCCACCACGTCGAGAAGGAGCACGGCAGCGAAATCTACGTCGGCTGGGAGCGCCCCACGCAACCCTGGCCCTTCCTCCTCGATCTCCCCGTCCTACGCGCAGGCGAAGCCGAGCTGCTCCACGACGTGCGCCTCTCGGTCCCACGCGACGGCCGCATTCGCATCGAAGGCCGCAACGGCGCAGGCAAAAGCACATTGCTCGGCGCCCTCGCCGCCGCCGCGCGTATCCCCCGAGACCAGGTCCTCTATCTGCCGCAAGACCTCCCCGCCGACGCCCGGCGCGCCCTGCTCGCGGACGTCCGCGCCCTCAGCCCCGAAGCCCGCGGGCGCACCCTCTCCCTCGTCGCCGCCTTGGGCACGGACCCCGAGCAAATCCTGGCCTCCGCCGAGCCCTCCCCCGGCGAATCCCGCAAGCTCGCCATCGCCCTCGGCCTCGGCCGAAGAGCCGCCGCCCTCCTCCTCGACGAGCCCGAAAACCACCTCGACCTGCCCTCCCTGGAGCGCCTCGAACGAGCCCTCGAAGGGTATCCCGGCGCCATCGTGATGGTCAGCCACGACGCCTCCTTCGCCCGCCGCGCAACGAGCGTCGTCTGGCGCATCGAAGGCGGCCAAGTCCGCGTCACCGACGCGGAGGCACGCAGCTAGCGCGGGAAGCCCCCGACCCGCGCCGGCGCGATCGATCATGCTATCGGGCAGGGTCGTTGTGCCTTATCCTGCCCGTGCAGCGCCTGTTCACGCGTCCAGGAGGCACCATGTTCGAAATTATCCCCAAGAATGACAATCGAGCCCCCCTCGCCCTCATGGAGAACCATATCAAGAACAACGTGGCCGATCCGTGGACGACGTGCCCGTGGGTGAAGGTGGGGAACCTTTACATGTCCGTGACCCAAACGTCCGATTCCTCCTGGCCGACCCTGGTCACGTACCTTCAAAGCCAGGGACAAACGAGCTTCACCGTGTTCTCGGGGCGGCACGGCACACAGGCCGGACAGGCGGTCTCGGAGAGCAAGGGGATTTTGAGTTCCCAATACGTCCTCGACAAGGCATTTTATCAAAACGACGTGAAGGCGGCGGCCAGATTCGGCACCGCGGTGAAGGTGGTCGACGTCGGATCGAACCCCCAGACGACGACCACGGCGATTTTGCAGGCCAACACGAAGCAAGCGCTCGCCAGCGGTGTCGTCATCTACGCGTGGTGCCACTCGCTGTTTTCGATGATGGACCACAGCGCAGTGCTCTACAGCGGCATCTACAACAAAAAAGTCGTGAACAAGGACGGAATCCGCATGAGGAACTACGCTGTCGAATCGAGAGCGTTGTGGCTGAGCAACCTCACCGTCGCCCAGCTCGTGACCGATTGGTACAGTTGGGTCCCTTGACACGCGTCCGACGGCCGTGAGGGGAGGGAAAAACATCCCGCAACATCCCGCAGCCGAGGCGTCGGCTGGGCTGGCGATCGGAAGTCTCCCGATGCCTGCTCGGCCGTGGTACATCAGCGCCATGGGCCTCTTGACATTCGGACTCAACGTGACGCTCGACGGGTGCTGCGACCATCGCGAGGGGATCGCGGACGACGAGCTGCACGACTACTTCACGGAGCTGATGGACGCAGCCGGGGCGATGTTGTGGGGGCGCGTCACCTACGAGTTGATGGAGAGCGCTTGGCCGGCTGTGGCGCGCGACGAGAACGCGCCGCGCGCGACGCGGGAGTGGGCGCGCAAGCTGGAGGCCAAGCCGAAGTATGTGGTGTCGGCCTCGCGCCGCGACTTCCCGTGGAGCAACACCTTTCGGGTCGAGGGGGATTTGCACGAGGCCGTGAGGCAGCTCAAGGAAAAGACCCCGCAAGGCGTGCTCGTTGGTAGCCCCACGCTGTCCGCCGCGCTCGAGCGGCTGGGGCTGATCGACGAGTACCGACTCGTCCTCCACCCCGTCCTTACCGGCCATGGGCCGACCTTGTTTCAGGGCCTGGAATCCTCGCGGCGCCTCGAGCTGGTCTCGACGAAGCCCCTGAAGTCCGGCGCGCTGGCGCTTCACTACCGCCGCAGAGAGGGATGACGCTCGGGTTTCGTTTTCTGGCTGCAAAGGGGGGCGGACAGTTAAAACCATTTTCCCCGCATCGACTGCGCGAAGCGCAGTCGATGCCCAGAGGTCCAGGGCTGGCCCTGGTCCGGGTCCCGGGGCGGACAGCCCCGGGTGGGGCCTGGGGCAACGCCCCGGCGAAACGCCCCCCTAAGAAATTACCACCCCTGGTGATGAAACGAGCTTTCGGACTTGGCGATCTCCACGGGTGTGCGCTGCATGGGATCGCGGTCGCCGAGATCGAACACGCTCCCCCAGCAGTACATCTCTCCCTCCCGTGTGCGGCCGCAGTCGCCCCCGAGTTGTACGATGGCGCCTTCGGGGAGCCCTTCGATCCGCCGGAACGATGCGACTTCGCCTTTTTTCCTTGGCATGCGGTCGAAGCAAAAGACTTCGCCTCGGGTGGTGCTCACGCAATCGGCGTCGACGTCTGCGACGTCGGTCAGGACGACCTTGGGCCCCTCGGGCGCGCCCATGCAGAGCAGGCGCGCGGCCTCGTCGACGGCGCAATGTGCGGAGCGCAGCGCGGCGCGGAACTTCCCGGGGAACCGCCCCTTGTCGCCGAACGAGTCCTCCTGGAAGACGGCCGTCCCGTCGGCGAGGACGGCGTTGCTGCTGGGGTCGAGGTAGGTGGCGTTCGCCAGCTCCTCCTTCGGGTCGAGCCATTGCACGCGGAGGGGCTTCGGCGTTCCCGCGTAATGGAACCTCCCTGCGCCGCCGCTGCGCTTGGCGACGGCGATGCCGCTCCCGTTGTCGATGGACAGGGTGACGTCTTTCACCGGTGCGCCGCCGGTGTCGACGAGCAAGGCGAAGTCGTCCTTCAGGTTCCCTGGGAAAAATGCCTTGTTCCGGCAGTACCAGCGGCCTGACTTTGCGCCACGCACGCAGAGCCCGAGGCCACCAACGATTGCGTCGACGGCCGGCTCGGGCAGCACGAGATCATGCCTGGGCACGTGCTCGACGCCGGCGATTGCGCCCCAGCAAGAGACGCGGGTCGTTCCGAACCGCGCGCAAACGACGCCGTCGTCGGCGCTGATCTCGCTCGCGCCCGTGATCCCGGGCGCCTTCGTGGCCCGTTCGAGATCGACCTCCTGGCCGTCGCCGAGCCGGCCCCCCAGCCGCTCGCCGAAGCATCGCACGTGATGATCCTTCCCGAGCGCGCAGATGTTTCCATAGGCCACGGCCATCCCGAGCGACGCATCAACCGACGGGAGCACGTCGAACGTCTTCTTCATGTCCGCGCAGGGCCAATCGAAGTCGCAGGTACAACGCGACACACCGTCCTCGCGGCTCACGCATAGGCCCTGCGGCGGGGCGAACAAGAGCCGCGTCACCCGCTTGCCCTCGGTGAGCTGCTGGAGCTTCTGGTCGACGAGCGCATCGTCGCAGAAAACGGTGCCGTCGGGCCGCCGCGCGCAGGCCTGCGGCCTGCCCGGCCGCGCCTGGACGATAAACGCTTCTTCCACGGGCCCTTGCAGGGGCACGGGCGTCACGCCATAACCGGGGACGGGCTTGTCGAGCAGCGTCGTTTCGCTCCCGTAGAGGTTCCAGCAAAAAAAACCGCCGTCCACGCCCACGCCGCATGTGGTATCGGCGAGGGTGCGCATGGGCGGGGCCGGCACCCGCAAGAACGGCGAGCTCGTGAAGTCGCCGCCGATCTGGCAAAAGACCTCGCCCTTGTCGGAGAGCAAGCAATCGTGGCTGCCGGCGACGATACGCGAGGTCACCTGGGACGGCGCACCCAAGGAGAACTTCGTGATGTCCTCGGGCGTGGGCTTTACCGAGAGGAAACCTCGCGAGAGGTAGAAGGGTTTTCCCGGGGCCTCTTGCGTCAAGCGAATCACCACGCCGCTCGCGTCCCAGCCGACGAGCTGGCCACCCGTGAGGATGGTAAAGCCCTTCAGGTTGGTGAAGCCCGGCATGAGCGTGGGGCGAAAATGCGTGCGCCTGTCCATCTCGCCGGGCTGGACCAGGTGGCCCCAGCAATGGAGAAAGCCGCGCTCGGTGCGGGCGCAAAACATGCCGCTCCCGGCGCGGACCTCGACGAACGTGGAATCCTGCGCGGACAGCGCCGCCGGGGCGGCCTTGGCGGTGGGCGCCGGGGCGGCGCTCGGGGCGGAAGGCGGGGGCGTGAGGTCAGGCGCGGTGGGCGGCGGCGCGCCGGTCGTGCAGCCGAGGAGGACGAGCGCGGAGACGGGGGCGAATGCGCGGCGCATGGCGGTCACTGTACCGCAGGGGACAGCGACCGCCGCAGGATTTGGCCGGCCGCGCGCATCGGGCGGGTTACGTGGGGGAGCCGGGGGCCTTGGGCTGCTTGGCGCGGGCCGAGGGTTGCTTGGTCTTCAACGATGCGGCGGTCTTCTCGCGCAGGAAAAACGCCTCGGCGGCGGACGGCTTTGCCTTGTAATGGTCGCGCAGACGGCCGTGGGCGCTCGCGAGTTGCTCGCGGACGGCCCGGCGCGCCTCGCGCTCCTCGGCGAAACGTCGAGCGACCTCGCCCACGGCCAGGTTCACGGCCTGGAGGGCGGCGTCGTGGAGCATCTCCGCGTAATCGAGGCTGGCGAGGGCGTCGCCCATGTCGCCCTTGTCTGCGAACGGCGCCATCCGGATGCGCACGGCGGGCAAGACGTCGAGCTGCGCCTGGCCGTCGGGCTTGATCACCGGGCTGATGCCCGCTGGGAAGATCGTGCGTTGCGCCGCGAGGGCGGGCTCCTTGCGGTCGAGCTTCTTGGCGGAGGCGTCGATCTCCCGGACCGCGTTTTCGACCATCACCTCCGTGCGCAGGACCCCGGCGGACGCGGCGGTGGCCGCATCCTCGGCGTCTTCGCGGGCGCGCTGCGCGTCTCGCAGCTTCGTGTACACGGCGCTCGCCTCGGCGTGCAGGATGTCGTGGAGCGGGCTCACGTCCTTGCACGTCGTGCCATGAAAATGGATGTGGCGGCGATGCACGGAGCTCCCATCGGACTCACGAAGGTGTCGCATGGATCCTCTCTTCCCTACCCCTCGCGAAGTGCGGAGGGTGGTCACGGGTTCGCGTGTTTGGACGTGCGCCGCGGATCAATCATCCCCGCGAGGAAACCCCAAAGCACGAAAACGTCGGGAGCCTCCCCGGAAACGCCGAAACGCTCGTTCCCGATGGTCGGAACGAGCGACGGGGTGCAGGAAAGCGCGTGTCCGGGGGATGGGAACGTGCCCAGAACCAGATCCCGGTGCTTTGCACATTTCGGGAGGGGGCACGCATGCGGCGTCGATCGGCGTTGCGAAAAAGGGGAAGCCCCTCGGAGGCGCGGCGGGGGGCGCTCCGAGAAAGAGGGAACGACGCGAGAGGTGGATCGACGCGTGTTCCGGAAAGAGGAATCGACGTGGGGACGGACGCGGCGGGCGTTCCGACAAAAGGGAACCCGACGCGCAGCGGATCCGGGGGCGTTGCGAGGGCGTGGAGACGGTCTTGGCGGGGAGCGGGCCGGACAACCACAATCCGCTCGGCGATCGGCGCGCCCTGACGCGCGCGTGCTAGATCGAGGTTTCGATGAAGAAAAGCTCGCCCTCCCCTTGCCGACGTTCGCCCGTGTACGCCGTCTTCGTGCTCCTCGCCTTGTCGGCGGCCGGCGCTTGCGGCGGGCAGGCGCAAGCGCCCGGTGACCAGGCGCCCGCGCAACCCTCGTCGGACCCGCAGCCCACCCGGACGCCTGAGCCTGAGCCCACCCCGACGGCCGCCACGCAGCCCACCTCGACGGCCGGGGATCAACAGGCCCCGCCCACAGGTACAGCAGACCCGCTGCCCCCCGCGACCAGCGAGTGCGACCCAGCCAAAGAGCCGCACCGCAGATACCTCGGGGACAGGAACAAGTGCATGCTCATCAAGTATCGCTGCGACCCGCCGCAGACGTCCTTCCACAATGCCTGCGGCTGCGGCTGCGAGTAGCCTTGGGCCGCGGCATCGGGCGCAACGCGCCCCCGCTCCCGCGGGGCTGGGAGGGAGCCTCGTCGCGGCGCGGGAGCGGGGGCGGGAGCGGAGGAGAGAGGGCGGAGCGAGCGGCGGCGGGGGGGCCGTCCGCTTACAGAGGCGCGCCCTCCGGGTACATCAGCTTCAGTCGCTTCTCCCGCAGCCGGGCTTCTTCGAGGCAGACGTTTTCGATCTGCCGGACCAGATCTTCAGCGATCCCGAGCTTCAATGCCATGCGGGTCACGGTGGCCCGCTCCAGGTCCGAGTATTGCCCATCGGCAGTGCAAGCTCGAATCGCGTCGTAGACGAGAAAACGCCGTGAAGCGCTCGACGCCGGCGTCGCAGAGATGATCTTCTCGATATCCTCGTCCGCCTTGTAGGACTTGAGCTCGTCCACGAGCGCGTCGGCTGCACCAAAAGCGGCCGCATGACCGACCGCCCAGTCTCTCTCTTCGGGCGCCAATTTTCCATCCCCATTGGCACAGATGAGGACCGCCTTCATGTAGCCCTCGAACGTGTCATCCGATGGAAGGGTGCGAAAATTCGCCTTGTCCTTGAACAACCACAGAAACCCAGCATCTCGGTTCGTCGTCATGTTCGCACCTCGGTGTTAATGGCGACGCGCGATCGGGCGCGCACCACCTGCATGGTTCTGCGTTTCGTACCTTCCAGGAGGAGTCAATCTTTCCCGTGCCACGGGGCGCATTTCTCTTTCATGCGCCACAAGGCGTCTCTCTTCCCCTCTGTGCGTGTGGTGGTAGAGTCTTTTCGTGGGGCGCGCTTCTGCATTCTTCGCGCCTTCGAAATCCTCGTCTTTCTGAACCCCGAAAGTGACACCCCCCTCTATGCATAGGAACCTTTTTCCCCACGCACGTCCCCTCACAGGCGCAGGTCTGCTCCTCGCCTTGCCCCTCGTGCTCATCGTCGCCTGCAGCGGCGAAAACAACTCCGGAGATCCCAGTGGCGGGAACGGCGGCAGCGGCGGAAACGGCGCAGGCGCAGGCGCAGGAAGCGCGAGCAGCTCAGGCGCGGGCGCAGGCAGTTCGTCTGGATCCGGCGGTAACGGTGGCATGACTGGAAACCCCATGCAAGGCCAGTGCAGCACTCCGACGCTGACGGTCACCGAGGTCGAGCTCCCCATCACCGTCGAGCAGAACGAAGACGAGGTTAATCTCCGCCCCCTCGCCATCTCCCCAAAGCCCTCCGGCGGCTCCCGCCTCGCCTTCATGGGCGCCGACGACAAAGTCCACGTCGCCGAGCTCGACGTGGGCGACAAACTCGTCGGCGACCTCGTCGATATCAACGCCCACGATTTCGCCGACCTCCACGCCGACGACAACGGCGGCGTCCTCCTCCTCACGCGCGACGCCCAAGGCGGCGGGACGCTCAACTGCGGCAACCCGACAAACCTCTGCGGCAACCCGCCCAATCCCCCCGTCGCCTGTCACGACATGTACATGGTGCGCTTCGACGGCAAGAACGAATCCTGGGCGACGAAGCTCACGAGCTCGAGCGCAGCCCTCCCCCCGTATTCGACCGGCAAAACCGGTCCCGACGTCTTCATGATCTGGTGGTACGCGCACCACGGCCGCATCGCCTCCGACGGGACGAACTTCGCCGGTTATTTCGGCGCAGCCATCAGCGTCTCCCAAGGCGGCTGCATCAACATCCACCAAGGCGACCGCATGAAGGTCGTGTCCCCGACCGGCGAGGTGCTCTCAGGCGGGTTCGACTGGGGTTGTAGCCATAGCGGCTACGAGCGCATCACCTGGGATCCAGCCGCAAAGAAATACGTGAGCATCTGCAAAACCGACAACAACAACCGCATCGCCTATGCCCCCGCGGTCTCGACGATCAAGCCGGTCGACCTGGCCTACTCGAACTTGAGCGACGTGGCCCGCGACCCGAACGGCGGCTCCTGGGCCCTGACGAGCGACCGTCAAAACGGTCAGCCCGCCCTCGCGAACGGTCTCGCCGAGGTGCACCTTCTCCATTTCAACGGCGGAGAGGCCGACAAGGACATCGTGATCGCCGGGAAGGCCGGAGAAAACGCACGCGCGCCCTACCTCGCAAACTACAGCGAAAAATTCCTCCTCGCCGGCTGGGAGACGTCAACCGCCACAGGAGATCTCACGCCCTTCGACGGAGATCGAAAGATGCACGTCCAGGTGTTGAGCGCGACGACAGGCGAAGCCGTGAGCGCCGTGCTCGACGCCGGCGTACCCGGCAATCGCTACCAAGCCTTCCGCGCCTTCCCCGACGGCAGCGTCGCATTCGCCGCAAAGGGAACGAAAAACAACACAGTGCGTATCTTCCGCGCGATGCCCTGCGCCGCGGAGTGAGCGCGGGTCTCAGGGGGGCGCGGAGCTGGGGCGTTGCCCCAGGCCCCAGGAGGGGGCTGTCCGCCCCCTCCACCCCGGACCAGCGAGGCGCTGGACCCGGGCTCGATGAACTGCGCTCCGCGCAGTTCATCGAACAGCCAGGGGCAAGACCACAGGCGACTGTGCCAACCGACACAGCAGCGTTGCCGTCGCCAGGTGGAGACCCACCTCCATGGTCTTGCCACCGGCCCGTGGGAAGAACTGCGCATTGCGCAGTTCTTCCCCTTCGGTCCAGGCCGTGCCTGGTCCGGGTCGAGGGGCGGACAGCCCCCGCGGGGTCCGGGGCAGCGCCCCGGCGCGGCGCGCCTACTTGCCGATCCAGGCCATTCCGTCTGGCGCTTGACCGGCGGAGATGCGCCGCACCACCGACATGGTCGCGAGGTCGACTTCGACGACGTTGTCTTCGGTTGTCACGCCGATGCGTGCGTGTTTGCCGTCGGGCTCGATGAAGATGGCTTCGCAGCCTTGGCCCATGGGGAGGCTCTTGAGGGTCTGGTGGCTCGTGGGGTCGATGAAGAGGAGTTCGCCGTGCCAGGGATCGGTTGCCAGGACGAGCTTGCCTTCGAGGGCGAATTTGATGCGGGCGATGGGCTGGTTGGGTGTGGGGACGCGGTCGATGACCTTTTGCTGGGCGAGGTCTACGATGGCGATTTCGTTGCCGCCGCGGCAGCCGACCCATGCTTGGGTTCCTTCGGGGTTGACGTCGACGCCTTCGGGGTTTCGGCCGACGGGGAGGATCGTCTCTTTCCAGGATCCTGCGGCGAGGGGGTCGGGCTTCGTCAATTGGAAGATGGAGACGGTGCCGGAGCCGCGGTTGGTTGCGACCAGGGTTTTGCCGTCTTTTGTTGCGGCGAGCATGTGGGTTTGGTCTTGGCCGGTGCCCATGACCCAGGCCAAACGGTTTCTTACGGGGTCGTAGGCGCCGATGGCGCGGGCTCCTTCGGCGGTGAAGTAGAAGAGGCCGTTGCGCGCCAGGAGGCCGTGGGGGTTCCAGAGCGGTCCGAGGTCGATGCGATGGATCTCCTTGCGCTTTTCGACATCGAAGACCGAGAGGCTGTTGCTTGGTTCTTTGGAGCTGCCGGTGTTGCTGACGACGGCGTAGCGCCCGTCGGCGGAGACGGCCACCTCGTGGGGCTCTCGGCCGACGGGGACGTGGGCGGCGACTTTGCCGGAGGCGAGGTCCAGGAACGAGAGATTGCCTGGGAGGTTCCCGTTCGTCTTGATCTTGTTGACCACGAGCACGTCGGCCGGCGGGGGCGCGGCGGCGGCTTCGAGGTTGTTCCCCATGCGAATGTCGGCCGGTTGGGTCGCGGCGCACGCCACTGTCGACACGGAAAAGAGAAAACCTGCCAGGTGTCTTGGAATCGTTCGTCCTTGCATGGTCCGAGTCCTTTGCGTGTCGTTGGGCGTGGCGGCGGCACCGGCATTTCCGGCCATGGGCGCGGGCGTGCGCAACGGGCACACGTATCCCGTGCGATTCGATTCTCGGCGCGCGAGGCTGTCCTCGAGCGCGCGTCGAGACCGTGGCGAAATGGGCGACGAGAAGGCGCTGCGCCGCCCGAGGTTGTCATGGCGCCGTGGCCAGGACGGCCATCAACTACCATGGTAGTTGATGGAGAACAAGGAGAGCGCGGCGAAGCGAGCAACTTTTGGACGGACTCGGGCTAGACTCCCTCGCCATGTCCGGCGGCCTGATCTCCCACAACGACGGCCCTCCCGTCGCGCGCTGCGTCCGTTGCAGCGCCGTGGCGGCTGGTCCCTGCGCCCGTTGCCACGCGCCCGTCTGCGGCGACTGCTGCGTCCTCACCGAGGGCGGCGCCCGGGTCTGGGCCATCTGCCTCGCCTGCGAAGACCGCGGCGGTCGCTCCCTGCGCCGCGGCTGGATCACCCTGCTCGGCTGGATCGCCGTCCCCATCGCCGGGCTCGCCGCGCTCGTCGCCCTGCTGGAGTGGTTCGCGCGGAGGCGGTAGCTGTCTCTTCTTGGGGGCGCTGCGCTGGGGCAACCCTGGAACCTTGAGGGTGCTTCAAGTCACCACAATTGGCCACAAGGACAGGAGCGGGTAAGATCTCGCATGATCCTTGAGCGACATCCGAACTACACGGAATCGATGGCAGAGCACACCCCTGGATTGGGCGCTTGGCGCGCCATAGGTTACTGGTGCCGCGAGAGAGGGTCCGATCTTCCTGACCCAGAAGCGTTCGTGGATCCCTCGTGGGACGCAGACGAGCGTGCTGCCGTCATCGCCCATCTCCGCGAAGGCAAGAAGGCCATTTCATGGCGAGGCTTCTCTTGGTGCCGCTTCCATTGCAGCGCTGGCTCGCAGGCCATGGGCTCGCTCTGCCGGACAGACGGCACCTTCGTCTGGCCAGAAGGCTTCGCCCACTACCTCGAGGCTCATGCTGTCAGGCCGCCAGAGGAGTTCGTGAGGCACGTGTTGGCGCATGTGAAGGGTGCCCTCCTCTGAAGTTGCCATCCGCCCCTGCCAACCAGGGCCTCGGCGCTGCAGGTCAACTGGCAGCGTGCCCGCCGCCTGCCTGAGACGCACCTCCACGGTCTTGCCACCGGCCCGTTGGCAAAGCTGCGCGGAGCGCAGTTTTGCCATCCCCGGTCCAGGCCGTGCCTGGTTCGGGTCGAGGGGCGAACAGCCCCCGCGGGGTCCGGGGCAGCGCCCCGGCACAGCGCCCCAAGAAGAGATCCTTGCCTGTCGATTCCGTGTAACCTTTCCCGACCCCCGAACGTGCCTCCCCTGAGAGGTGCGAACCATGACGACGAACACGGCGGCTCGGGTGGTGGTGGTGGGCGGTGGACTCGCGGGGCTCACGGCGGCGGCGTATGCGGCGCGGGCGGGCCGGCGGGTGACCGTGCTGGAGAAGGCGACGGAGCTCGGGGGGCGCGCGGCGACCCACGAGAAGAAGGGGTTTTCGCTGAACATCGGGCCACACGCGCTCTACCGGGGCGGCGAGGCCGAGCATGTGCTCGCGGAGCTTGGCGTGGAGACGAAAGGGAGTCCGCCGCCGACGGGCAGCGGCGCCTACGCGCTCTACGGGGGCCTGCTCCGGGCGTTGCCGACGGGGCCTGTGTCGCTCTTGACGTCGTCGCTCTTGCCGCTCGTCGGGAAGATCGAGGTCGCGCGCCTGCTCGCGCGCATCGATTCGTTCGACGTCGCTTCGCTCGCGGGGACGAGCTTCGAGGCGTTCCTCAGGGCGAAGGTCCGCACGCCCGAGGCGCGGGACGTGATCCGCGCGCTCATTCGGCTCTCGACGTACACGCCGGATCTGGAGCGGCTCGCGGCGGACGCGGCCCTCGAGCAGTTCAAGCTCGCGACGACGCGCGGCGTGATCTACCTGCACGACGGCTGGCGGACGCTGGTGCATGGGCTCGCCGAGGTCGCGCGGGCCGCGGGGGCGGAGATCATCGCGAGCGCGAAGGCCGTGTCCGTCGTCCGGGAGGACGGGCGCGTGAAGGCGGTCCGGCTCGTGGACGGCGCGGAGATCCCTGCCGACGTGGTGATCCTGGCTGCGAGCCCGTCGTTCGCGTCGTCGCTCTTGCCCGACGTCCCTGCCCTCGCGGACTGGGCGGCGGCGGCGATTCCGGTCACGGCTGCGTGCCTCGACGTCGCGCTCTCGCGCTTGCCGCAGCCGCGGAACACGTTCGCGCTGGGGATCGATCAGCCTCTTTATTTTTCGGTGCACTCGGCGTCCGCGCGGCTCGCGCCCGAGGGCGGCGCGGTGATCCACGTGGCGCGGTATGGCGCGCCGAGTGATCCGCGCGCGGGGGAGCGCGAGCTCGAAGAGGTGCTGGAGCTGCTGCAGCCGGGCGCGAAGCACCTCGTGGTGGAGCGGCGGTACTTGCCTTCGATCACGGTGGCGCACGATTTCCCGCAGGCGGCGCGCGGCGGTGCGCGGGGCAGGCCCGGTCCTCTGGTGCCGGGCGCGCCGGGCGTGTTCGTGGCGGGCGACTGGGTGGGGCCCGTGGGCATGCTCGCGGACGTGAGCCTCGCGAGCGGGAGGGCCGCGGCGCAGGCAGCAACGCGGCGGGAGGCGAATGTGCTTGGCCAGGTGCGCGTGAAGGACTTGGATGCGAGGGTGTGACCGTGGTGATGGCGGACGGGGACGGGCTCGCGCGGGAGCACGGGCGGTATCTGTGGGGTCTCTGCTATCGGCTGACCGGGTCGGCAGCGGACGCGGACGATCTCGTGCAGGAGACGTTTCTGCGCGCGATCGAGCGGCCGCCCGTCCGGACGGAGGAGCCCGTGCGGCCGTGGCTGACGCGCGTGGCGGTGAACCTCGGGATCGACCGGCTGCGCGCGCGGCGGCGGCGCGCGTACGACGGTCCATGGCTGCCGTCGCCGGTCGAGACGGAGGGCGATTTCGCGCCGGAGATCGGGATCGAGCCGGTCGAGACGGAGGGGCGTTACGACCTTCTGGAGAGCGTGTCGATGGCGTTCCTCGTGGCGCTGGAGGCGCTGACGCCGCGGCAGCGGGCGATCGTGCTGCTCTGCGACGTGTTCGACTGGTCGGTGAAGGAGGCGGCCGACGCGCTCGGGATGACGGAAGCGGCCGTGAAGACGATGCACCACCGCGCGCGGCGGGCGCTCGCAGCCTACGAGTCGAGCCGGACACGTCGCACGCCCGAGCTCGTGGAGAAGACACGCGCGGCGCTCGGGCGGTTTCTCCTGGCGCTGGGGAGCGCGGATGGAAAAGCGCTCGAATCGATCCTGGACGCCGAGGTGCGGCACCTGAGCGACGGCGGAGGCGAGTTTTTCGCGGCGCGTTTGCCGATCCTGGGGCGGGACCGGGTGGGGCGTTTGCTGGTGGGCCTCGCCAAGCGGCGCGGCGCGGGCGCGCAGTTCGCATTGCGGATGGTGAACGGGATGCCCGCCGTGGTGCTGGAGCACGCGCCAGCGAGGAAGATCGCGCCGCGATCGGTGCTGCAATGCGAGATCGGCGAGGACGGGGCGATCCGAGCGATTTATTGGGTGCTGGCGACGAAGAAGCTGACGGCGGTGGGGCCTGTCATCTGAAGGCGCGGAGATGGGGCGTTGCCCCAGGCCCCAGGAGGGGGCTGTCCGCCCCCTCCACCCCGGACCAGGCACGGCCTGGACCGAAGGTCGACGAACTGCGCTCCGCGCAGTTCATCGAACAGCCAGGGTCAAGACCAGCCACGACCCCGCCAGCCAAGACAACCACGCTGACGTCTCCATCGGCGACGTGCCGCTGCGTGCGACGACCTCCACGGTCTTGCCACCGGCCCGTTGGAAGAACTGCGCATTGCGCAGTTCTCCCACCTTCGGTCCAGGCCGTGCCTGGTCCGGGTCGAGGGGCGGACAGCCCCCGCGGGGTCCGGGGCAGCGCCCCGGCGCCACGCCCCCTGTCAGAACGCCGCTCCATTCGCGCGCGTGCCTGGCGAGCTTGCGGCGGCGACGAGTGCCGTGTGCAGGACGAAGGTTGCGCTTTCGGCGGCGTCGGGGCTGCGGTTCATGGAGACGCCGTCGACGGCGGCGAGGGATGCGGGGTAGCTGAAGGAGTCTTTTGTCGTGCCTGTGGCGTCGCGCAGGTAGACGGCGTCGCCGCCGTTGGCGAGGCCCAGGTTGCTCGTGGAGCTCCCGAGCGCGTTGGGCGTGCCGGCGGGGATGGCGGAGGTGGCGCCGAAGATGACGAGGCTCTTGCCTGGGGCGAGCGTTGTGCCTGCGGCGAAGGTGTGCCGCACGGATGTCGTGTCCGAGATCGTCCAGCCGTCGAGGGGGGCGGGCAATCCGCCGATGTTCACGAGCTCTACGAATTCGCCGGTGACGCTGCTGCCGGGCTCGTTGGCGCAGATCTCGTTGATCACGACCTGCGCGGGCTTGGCGGCGGCCCAGGTGTAGCGGCTCAGGATCGGGAAATGGTCGCTCGTCGTCGAGGCGTAGCTCGGGATGAATGTGGAGACCTTGTAGGCTTCGACGGAGCCGGGGACGAGGGCCAGGGCGAGATCGTTCGTCACGAGGTGGTGGTCCAGGGTTGCGCCGCCGCTCGATGTCGAGGAGATGTTCGCGTCCGTCAGGGCTTTCGTGGCGAAGTGGTAATCGGCTGTGTCGGCGAGGAAATTCGCGTAGGGCGTGGGGTTGCCCGAGATCGACCCGTCGAGGTCGTCGTTGAAATCGCCGACGACGAATACCTTTTGGGTCGGGTAGTTCGTGTCGAGGTAGGATTTCAGCGCGGTGGATGCGTCGAGCCGGCGCAGGTAGCTCGCGGAATCGGCGAGCGCTTTCATGTGGAGGACGATGACGATCACGTTGTCCGTCGTGCCGTTCAGCGTGACCGAGAGCTTCACTTCGAGCGGCGGCCGCCCGGCGAACTCGTAGTCGTAGGCGGTCAGGATGACGCGCGCGCTCTGCACCGTGGCGACCGAGGTTTTGTAGAGGAAGCCGAGCTTCTGCTCCGACGTGGTGTAATACGAGGAGCCGTTCGTCACGATCGGATCGTTCGACAAGAAGCCCGCGTACCCGGCGAGCTGCGATTTGAGCGTGTTCCACTGCGAGACGCTCACGATCTCTTG
Source organism: Polyangium sorediatum (assembly GCF_029946465.1). Lineage (NCBI taxonomy): Bacteria > Pseudomonadati > Myxococcota > Polyangiales > Polyangiaceae > Polyangium > Polyangium sorediatum. The sequence goes on along the minus strand of NZ_JARZHI010000032.1, from coordinate 25,958 downwards.
CACGCCCCAGAGATCCATGTCCGCGCCGCTGATCACGTCGTATGCGTTTTGCCGCTGGAGCGTGTCGTTCGTGGGCCCGCGGCTCGCATCACCGAACCACTCCAGGTTCCAGCCCGCCACGTCGAGCGTCGCCGCCGTCCCCTTCGCCGGGACCGTGTACGCAAAGCTCGCCGTGTCGACGAACGGCTCGTCCTCCTCGGGCGCGACGCACGCCGGCGCCGCGACGATCACGAGCGAAGAAACGAGAACGACGAGCGATGCAGGAGCGCTCGTGCTGGATCCGGACCTCGATCGACCGTGCGCATATTCCATGGTTTCCATGGTACGCGAGGAGCTTGAGCCGGGGCGAGGAAGTTCCGATCAGGGACGCGCCATCGCGTAGGAGCCGAGGATTTTGAGGTAGCCGGCGCGCGCTTCCAGCTCGATGAGCGCGCGGCGGACGGCGACGTCTTCCGCGTGACCCTCGACGTCGACGAAAAAGAGGTAATCCCAAAGACCTCGCCGCGAGGGGCGGGATTCGAGCTTGGTCATGCTCACGCCGTGCCGCGAGAAGGGGCGGAGCAGCGCGAGCATCGAGCCTGGGCGGTTCGGCGCTGACATGACGAGCGAGGTTTTGTCGTGGCCCGAGGGGGCGGCGCTCGTTTCGCCGATCACCAGGAAGCGCGTGGTGTTCGTCGGATCGTCCTCGACCCCCTCGGCGAGGATGGCGAGCGCGTGGATCGCCGCCGCGCGTTTGCTCGCGAGGGCCGCGGTCTCCGGCTCCCGCGCGGCGAGGCGCGCCGCCTCGGCGTTGCTGGAGACCGCGACGCGCTCGGCCCGCGGCAAGGTATGTTTCAAGAATCGCTGGCATTGCGCGAGGGATTGCGCGTGCCCGTAGACCCGCGTGATCCCTTCGATCCGCCCCTCGCGCCGGAGCAGGTGCTGGCGGATGGGGAGCGCGACCTCGCCGGAGATGCGGAGCGGCGAGGCGACGAGCCGGTCGAGGGTATGGCCGATCGCGCCTTCGAGGGAGTTTTCCACGGGCACGACGCCGAAGTGGGCGGCGCGCGCCTGCACCCCGTCGAAGACGTCGTCGATCGAGGTGCAGAAGACGGGACGGGCGTCTCGCCCGAAATGGCGCGCGGCCGCCTCCTCGCTAAAGGTGCCCGAGGGGCCGAGGCAAGCGACCGAGATCCCCTCCACGACGCCCCGGGCTCCGATCAAGCTGCGTGAGGCTCGGTCGCCGCCGCCGCGCCCGCGCCGACCTCGCGGACGATACCTTCATAGGCGTGCCGCACGCTCTCCACGTAGCGCGCGAACCGCGGCAAGGCCGAGAGGTCCAGGGCTTGCGGGCCGTCGCAGAGCGCCTCGTCGGGCCGCGGGTGGAAATCGACGAGCACCATGGATGCGCCCGCGATGATCCCCTGCCCCACCACGTGAAAGATGTCCGGCAGGCCGTCGGGCGCGTTGTCCATGCGGCCCACGGCGTGCGAGGGATCGATGCACACGGGCAGGCGTGTCTGCCGGCGGAGGACGGGCACGTGCGAGAAGTCGACCAGGTTGCGATGGGGATCGCCGAGGTGCGTCTTCACGCCGCGCAGGCAAAACACGATGTTCGGGTTCCCTTCGCTCGCCACGTATTCGCAGGCGTTCAAGGACTCTTCGAGCGAGATGCCCATGCCGCGCTTGAAGAGGACCGGGAAGCGGCGCTGCTGGCCCACTTGCTTGAGCAGCTCGAAGTTCTGCGTGTTGCGCGTGCCGATCTGGAGCATGACGCCGGTCGGCTCGCCCGCCGCGGCGAGCGCCGTGTTGATCTCGTCGATGTGGCGCGCGTCGGTGACCTCCATGGCGATCACCTTGACGCCGTGCTTGCCCGCGAGTTCGAAGACCCAGGGCAAACAGGTCTTGCCGAGGCCCTGGAAATCGTAGGGGCTCGTGCGCGGCTTGTACGCGCCCATGCGCGTTGTCCGGATCCCCGCCTTTTCGAGCGCGGCCATCATGTGGCCGACGTGCTCGCGCGTGTCGACGGCGCAGAGGCCGGCGAAGACGTGGACACGTTTCTCGTCGAAATGGACGCCGTTGTACTCGAACCCGTGGGTCGCGGCGTCCGGGTGGTGCCGGCCGATGAGCCGGTATTTCCGGGAGACGCGGACGACCTTGCGCACGCCGGGCAGGCTTTCGAAGGGCTCCGTCGGCACGGCGCGCGTCGAGCCGATGAGGTGCACCTCGGTGATGGAGGTGGATTCCCCCCGGAAGACGAATTTCTGGACCGAGACCCCCGGATACCGCGCCGCGAGGCGGACGACCGCTTCGGCGCGCGATTCGGGCGCGTCGGGCTCGAGCGTGACGATCATGAAGTTCCCCCTATGCTCCGTGTCCTGTTGGATGCTGGGGCGGCCTCAGCCGGCCCGTGAAAAAGATCAATCTGCTTCGTCGATGGGTTCCTCGTGCTGGAGGCGCCTGGAGAATCGGAGAATGGCGTCGAAGATTTCATGCACCGAGGCCGGATCGAGCCCGCGCTCGGCCGCCCAGCGCCTCCGCGCCTCGAAGAGCTCCGCCTCGCGCTCGGGATCCCGCACGGGGCGGCCGAGCTTTGCCTTTTCGCGCGCCGCGCGCCGCGCGAGCTGGGCCCTGCGGCCGAGGAGCTCCACGATTTCACGATCGAGGTCGTCGATGAGGTCACGCGTCTCGCGCAAGGCCTGCGAGCGGGCCGTGGAGGGCAAGAGGACGAGCGAGGACGACGGCGGCGGAGCCATCCCGTCCGATCCGGAGAGGTTCTGATCGGCGGCGACGAGCGCTTCGACGAGCTTGCGGCGGGCCTCGGCGGCATAGGGATTTTCACGGTGGAGCGCGGCATAGAGGTGCCCCGCGTCCGAGCGGGCGGCCTCCACGGTCCGCGCGAGCGCTTGAAAGGACGGAGGCGCGTACGGGATGTCGAGGGGCACGGCCGCGTCGAGCATACCCTTGGCCACGAAGAATGCGAGCGCGTGCGTCCAGGCCATGTTGCGATCGTGCGTGGCCTCGTCCTCCAGGACGACCGTGCAGCCGATGCGCTCGTAAAGCGCGACGACCCGCTCGACGGCCGCCGGGTGTGTCGCATTCGGGCACACCACCGCGACGAGCGGGCGCTCGCCGCGCGAGAGGCTGATCGGGCCGAACAGGGGATGCGTGGCGACCCAGGGGATCGCGGCGCCGAAGGATTCGTTCATGGCCGCCGAGGGGCCGAGCTTGACGCTGCCGACGTCGACGACGATCTGCGAGGGCGCGAGCAGCGGCCGCATCGCCGCGAAGGCGCGGGGCATGGCGGTGACGGGGACGGCGACGATCACGAAATCGCGGTCTCGGACGAGCTCCGGGATCGACGCGACGCGCATTTCGTCCGGCACGGGGGAGCGAGGGTCGAAGGCCCGCACGTCGACGTCCGCGTCGCGGAGGAGCGAGGCCATGGCCGCGCCGAAGCGGCCGTATCCGAGCAAGGCGACGTTCGTCATGGCGCGTGGTGGGGGACTTCGCCCGCACGAAGCATAGCGGATGAACAGCCCCTTGGGAGAGCCGTCCCCGAAGAGAAAATACTTCCGTCGCGGACGCGCTCGGCCGCATCTTCTCCGAGGTTTCTCGATTGTGGATGAAAATGCCGTTCAGGGGGCGCGGGGCGGCTCGGACTTCGTCACGACGAAGGCCCGGAGCGCGGCGATCGCGTCGTCGCGCCGCGGCTCGATCCAGTACATCCGGAAGGGCGCGGCCGATCCGATACGCCGCGCGAGCCCCTCCGCGACATGATCACAGGCGCGGAGGGGCATTTTCGTAGAGGACGGCGCGGCGCCGGGATCCCGCGGATCGACTTGCTCGTGCTCGCGGTCGAATTCGCCCGCTCCATCGCGTCCCCACTCGACTTCGCCGTAGGCGTCGAGCTCGATGGTGCCGACCGCGGACCGATCCTCCAGCGCCGCGAGGACGAGCTCGCGCATCCCGGGAATCGGGAGCAAGGCGGGATCGAGCAGATCATCGCGCTCGCCGCGGCGGAAGCGGACGGCCCAGGGCGAGGTTTTGGGCGCGAACATCGCGCGGCCGGCCGCGACGATGGAAGGGCGCGTGGGGCGGAGGGCCAGGGGCGCGAGGAGCGTGCGGAGCGTGCCTGCCTTTGGAGGGACGGTCGCGGGATCGATCGCGCGGATCCACGAGGCATATTCGTCGAACGATCGTTCGTCGCCCGAGGCGCCCCGCGCCACGAAGAGCACGGCGAGGCATGGTGCGAGTTCCTCTGCGGCGCTTGGGTCCTCGTGGTCCTTCCACGCTTTGCGCAAGGGGGCGGTCCCCTCGCGGAGCGGGCGCGCGGCGCCCTTCGGGTCCCATAATGCGAGGAGCAAGCCCATCTCGCACGAGGTCCGCAGGTGCGCGGGGGATTTCATTGCGGTGAGTTGCTTCATGCGCTGCGCGAGGAGCTCGGTGACCGAGGGATTTTTTCGGGAAACAAGGCCCGCGAAGCGAGGTTTGGGGGGCCCGTCCACGCGCACGAAGAGCGCGAGAAAATCGGAGGCGTCGGGGCGCTGGCGAGGCGCGTCCGTGGGCCCGACGATGCGCATGGCGGCCTGGACCCACCGCGCTGGCCCCGCGGTCTCGTCCGCGAGATCGCGGAACCAGCGCTCGTCCGCGGGGATCGATTTGTACGTTTCCGCAGCCTGCTTGAACCGTGCGGCCTTTTGGGTCTTCGTCTCGTTCGGCGGCGCAGGCGCGAGCGGAAAATCCACGGCGAGCGTGTCGAGGGCGAGCTCCGCGACGTCGCGCACGGTGAGCAGCTCGATGCCGTGCGCCTCGTACCATATCGATCGCGTGGAGCGTTCGTCGTTCGCGAGCGCCTCCGCGAGCGGAAGGACCGCCGCCTCGCCTTCCGCGAGCAGGGCCTGCAAGATCGGGTCTTCGAGGACCTGGGCCTGCGCGCCAGACCGCCCGAATGCGGGCTCGTGCACCTCGCCGAGCGCAGCGACGAGCGCCGCCGCGCGCGCCGCTGGATCCGTGGGCAAGGGCGAAGGCAATCCCTTCGGTGCCTTCCGCGCGGCACGTTTCTCCTGGTCCACGAGCAAGGGCCCCGGCGGCTCGGCGAGGGTGTTTACGGTTTGCTCGCTGGCCCCGAGCACGGCGGCGCGCGCGGAGAGCGCGGGCGAGAGCCGGCCGAGGCCACGCAAGCTCGCGAGCGCGAGCGCGTCGTCTCCGCGTACGTGGGCCCAGAACCCGCGGTCCCGCAGCCCATGCAAAAAATGTTCGGCGAGGCGCGCGAAAATGTCCCGCTCGCGCCCCGCGATTTCGGGGACGGCGTCGAGATCCCCGCCTTTGATCCAGCTCTCCCATACCGAACGCGCGAGCGTGTCCTGGCCGAGCTGCACGAGGATCGCGGCGTGCATCGGCAGGATCTCTTCGAGCCGGTGGGAAGGGAGCTCCGGCCGGGGCGCGCGCGTCCGGATGCAGGGCATGTCCGGGAAATGCGCGGCCTGCTGGTCGCAGATGCGCTTGTCGTTCGCCCGGAGCGCCTCGATGTCGGCGTACAGGTCCGCCGCGGGGCCGACGGAGACGAGCGGATACACGAGTCCATTCCAGAGGACGCCGAAGCGCGGCTCGTGCTCCGGCCCCGGGAGCACGAAGCCTTTTGTCGCGACGACCTCACCGGGCCCTTCCGGCTGCGTCGTGAGCGTGATCGAGACCTCGTGATACGGCAGTCCCCGTGGATCGGCCACCCCGCTTCGAAACAGCGTCTCCACGGCGCGAACGAGGTCCTCGGGCAACCCCAGGCGCGGGCCGGGCTTGGTCGGTTTTCCCTGGGCCGGCGGCGCGGGCAAGATCGTATCGGCGAAGGGCCACGGCGGCGGCGGCGCGTCTTCGGGCGCCTCGCGTGGTGGCTCGGTGAGGCGCGGCGAAGGAACGCTCGCGGGGCCGCAGGCGGCGAGGGCCAGGAGGGCGAGGCGAAACGCGCGGCGACGCATCACGAAACGAACGCTACCGCGGGGTTCGAGCCGCAAGCAATCAGGTGCGCCCTGGATCCCGCTGGCGTCGCGGGATACCGTGCGCGGGATGGCAGGAACGCACGACGCCGCAGTGCGGGGGCTGCTCGGGATCACGGCCTTCGGTCATGCCGCAGGAGGCCTCGCGTACGCGCTCTCGCAGCCGCGGGGATTTTCCGTGCCGTCGGCGGCCTTTTTCGAGCATGAGGTCCTCGGGCCCCTCGTCGCCGTGCTCGCGCTCGTCCTCGGCTTTGCGCTCGTCACGCGTCGGGAAAAGCTCGGCGCCGCGGTGACGGCGGCGTTCGCGGGGTTCTGGTTCGTCGTGGCGGGATTCGGGTTGTTCACGGGCACGACATCGTATGCGCGCCTCCTCGTGCTCCCTTTTGCAGCGGCGTTCCTGCTCGCCGCCCTCGCCCATCGAATGCACCGGCGCGCGGTCGGGGTCGTGCTTCCGGCCCTCGCGGGCGCGCTGATCGGCGCCGGGGTATGGGCTTCGGCGCGCGCTCCGAGGGCGTCGACGGTTCCTTCGAACCATGCCCCGAAGAGCGGGACGGTTCCCGAGGGCGACGCGGCGCTCCGGAAGGGCGATCTCCGCGTGCGGGTCGAGGGGGCGTCGGTCGTCGTGGAGGCCGGCCCTCATCGGGCGGAGATCGTGCCCTCGTTCGATTACGACGCCGTGGCGGACGGCTGTGGGCTCACCGTCCTCGACCATCGCACGGCGCGGCCCCCGTCGTTCCGCGCCGGCCGCGAGGGCGACCGGATCGTGTTCGCCGGGGCGAACGCCGATTTCGAGGTGTTCGGCGAGGTCGAGATCCTGGGCGCGTCCACCACGCGGATCGAGGTCTCCACGACCGTGCGGCGCGAACTCTGCGCGCACCTCGGGTCGATTGTCGCCATGCGGCTATCGCAGCTCCGCGGGGCCGACGACGGGAGAGAGCTCCAGACGGCCTCGATCAACGGGTTTTCCTGGCCCTCGGGGGATGCAGGCGAGCCCGCGCATTTCGTCGCGTTCCGGGGGGACGAGCTCGGCTTTTTTCGAGCGACGCGCGCCGAAAAAGGGCCGTTCACGGCGATCGGCAAGATCGACGAGCCGCTGATCACGGCCGGCGGGTTTCGCATCCGCGTGCCCTCGTGGAAGGAGCAAGCCTCGCGCGAGCCCTCGCCCACGGCCGGCTGGGGCATTTCGCAAGGGGCCATCGAGCATTACGGCGACTGGTTCTTCTGGCACGTCGCCGCGACCTCGATCGGCCGCGGATGGCATACCGTGCGGACGGCGCCTGGCACGTACGAGACGACGATCCTCCTCGAAACACGCTGACGCCTCCCCGCCCCCACCCGTTCGCGGTACAAGGCGGCATGGATCCGCGCCCGATCACCCTCGAAGGCCGCCACGTGCGCCTCGAACCCCTCACCCTCGCGCATGCACCGGCGCTGCTCGCCGCGCTCGCGGAGGACGAATCGATCTGGCGGTGGATGTCGATCGAGCCGCCGCTCTCGCTCGAAGCGATGGAGGCGCACGTCACGTCGGCGCTGGAGGCGCAGGCGTCGGGGACGACGGTCGCGTTCGTGCAGGTGTGCCTCGCCGATGGGCGCGTGTGCGGCGCGACGCGATACCTGAGCATCAGCCGGATCGATCGTGGCCTGGAGATCGGCTGGACCTGGATCGGCAAGCGCTGGCAACGCACGGCGATCAACACGGAGGCCAAGTTTCTCCTCTTGCAACACGCCTTCGAGGGGCTCGGCGCCGCGCGCGTGCAGCTCAAGACGGACGCGCGAAACCTGCAATCGCAAGCCGCGATCGCGCGCATCGGCGGCGTGCGCGAGGGCGTGCTGCGCAAGTACCAGAAGACGCGGGGCGGCCACCTGCGCGATACGGTGATGTTCAGCCTCGTCGAGGACGAGTGGCCCGCCGCGAAAGAGCGGCTCGTCGCGAAGCTCGGCGGCTGATCCCCGTGCGCGTGGAGCGCCTCGCGCGGCGGCTCGGGGACGACCTATCGGTCATCCCGCCGTCGCGAGCGCGGCAAGGCCATGGTGCATGCGGGAAAACGTGTTCTGGTGCGCGACGAGCGTGATCGCCGCGAGGATGGCGGGGTCGTCGAGGCCGTGCGCCCGCAACGCCGCGGCGTCGGCGGCGCCGACGGCCCAGGGCGTGCGGGTGAGCTTCGTCGCGTACGCCACGAGAGCGCGCTCGCGCGCGTCCTCTGGGGTCATGTCCTCGTGGCGAGCGACGGCGCCGGCATCACAGAGTTCGGCGGCGGCGGCGCGCGCGAGGAGACGGCGCTCGCGGCGGGAGAGCAGCGCGTCGCGTTCGAGGTGGTACGCGTGCCACTCTTCGAGGAGCGCCTGCGCAAAGGCGCGCCGCGGAAACACGGGGACGCGCGAGCCGTCGACGGCGGGATTCCAGTCGCTCGGCGGTGGTCGCGGCAGGGCCTCGCGCGTGAGGTCGATGGAGATGCGCGGGAGCGGCGACTCGTAATCGAACGTGATGCCCGTGCCGTCCGCGACGCGCGTGTAGTAGTTGAAAAAAGACGCGACGCAGATGGCCTGCTCGACGCCGTCCTCGGACACGCCCACGGCGCGGAGGCGGTCGAGATCCGAAGCGTCGATGGACCACGGCGCCTCGGTCATGACGACCGCGAACCCGCCGAGGGCGCGCTCACGCGGAGAAGCGCGCTGCATGTCGGTCCCCGTCACGACGTCCGTGGCGAGGGCCTCATCCTGAGAAGCGACACGCAGAAACTCTGCGTGAGCTGACGTTCAGTAGAAGCACTGGTTCGTCCGCGAGGCGGACGCGGCGATGAGCTCGCGCTCCGCCCACGAGAGGCCCTCGCCGCGGTGGAACGTGCCGGTCGCGGCGAAGGTGAGCCGGAGCAACTCGGGGTCGAGGCTGTGCGCGCGTTGGATGCCGGCCGGGCCGCCATGAGGAGCGCGGTAGACCGCGGGGATGGGGCGGGACAACACGGCGTCGTAGACGGCGCGCAGGGGGGCGTCTGCTTCGTGGACCTCGACGATCCGGATGTGGGGCATGCAGGGAGGCTATCACGGATCGGAGAGCCAAGTGAAATCCGGACGTGCAGGCAGAAACGCAAACGCCGAGCGCCGGAGATTCCGGCGGTCGTTTGCGGAAAAACGGAAGGCACGACGATTATGGCGGCCCCGATCGAACGAAAGAGCGCGTGATATGGACGCGCCCGCGAGAACGTGCCATGGCGAACGGGTCGGAAGGGATGGGGAGCTTGGCGTGAAGAACCGATAACGGCCCGCACGCCTCGATGGACGAGCACGAAGGACACCATCCGGGATGGTGACGGGCGTGAGGGTTCGTGTAAGCTGCGGGCACTTCGTTCCTGGGAAAGGACCTCGACGGGCGATGGACTCCAAGGAGATGCTTGACAAACGGATCGCGCTTGCAACGAGCACCGACAACATGCTCGGGATGGTGCTCGACGGCGCGCTCAACCACCTCGGCCAGGCCTACGGACCCGCGAAGGTGAACGCCATCCGCACGCAGGTGATGGGGGACAAGACCATCCGTTCGTTCTTCTGGTACCCCGTGAGCTCGCTGCTCAAGGTCGCGCGGCGCATGGTCGACGAGCCGAGCCTCGGCTTGACCTGCAACGAGGTCATGACGGGTTGTGGCGAGCACGCCTTCAGCTCCCTGCTCGAGTCCCCCGTCGGCAAGATGCTCGCGCGGTTCGGCCAGGGCAACCCGCAGGCCCTCTGCGCCAACGGCCCCTATGCCTATACGCTGGCCGTGAGCTTCGGCGAACGCGAGTACACGAAGACGGGCGAACGCTCGGCCGACGTGGTCTTCACGCGTGACCTGTTCGGCCCCGCCTTCACCGTCGCGGTCTACCGGGTGGCCTACAAGCTCGTGAGCAACGTGGACGCGATCGTCACCGCCACGGTCGCCAACGACGCTGGGACCGACTTCATCATCCACACACGCTGGTGAGCCGAGACCCGGCCGCCCCTCGCTTGCGTACCAAGAGCAGGTGCAGGCAGCCGGTCGGGTCCGTCCAGACCTCCGCCCCCTCGACGTCCGGGAGCCCCGCCGAAAGCGCCAGCATGTCGGGCGCGTCCCTGTAGATGAGGTACCAGTCCATCGCCGCCTCGATGAAGCGGCGCATGGGGTCGTGGCCGTTGAAGTTTCCGATCGCCATGAGACCCCCCGGCGCGAGGTTGAGCCAGAGCCGCGCCGTGAGCGCCGTCGCGAATCGCGGCGACAGGTAGTCGTACAAGCCGATCGAATAGATGACGTCCTGGTCGCCGGGGACCAGCGTGGTCTTGCCGCGGATGAGCGTGAAGACGGAGCCGGACCAGGTGCGCACGTGGGCGGGATCCATCCGGCGCCCGAGCGCGGTGGTCGCCGCGAACAGGGCGCCCTGATCCTGGTCGAGCAGCGTGACTCCCTGGAAGGGGTTCGTCTCGATCACGTCGGCGAGCTCCGACGCGGAGCCCGAGGCGACGTTCATGGCGTGCCGGGCGCCGTTCCGCCACTCCTCGCGGAGAAGCGAAATGAGCTTCTCCCGGCGGTTTCGGACCGCCACGAAGCCCGGCTGCTCGAGCACCCATCGGTCCATCCACCGCCCGAGGACCGTCTCGCCCTTGGGGAGGTTCCGATAGACATCGTCCATCATCAAGAAGTCGCCGGCGTAGCCTCGGGGTTTGGCGAAGCAGCGGTGGATGATGGGGCTCTGCCAGAAAAATCGACCCAGGACCTCCTGAAAGCGGCGCTGGGCCGGGGAGTTGCGCTGGAGGCCGGAAGGGCCGAGGGCGTCGCTCGCCGCCCATATGCCCCGCAGCATCGCTCCGAGCCGGGCGCAATCCTCCGGCGACGGGGGCAACGCGCACCGGGGGGACGCTTCGAGGTCCCTGCACCAGGTGGCGAGCTCGGCGAGCCGCCGCTCGCAATCCGAGGAGACGGGAGGTCCTTCGACCTCGTCTTCTTCCACGAACTCACGCGACCGTCGCGTGGCTGACGGTTCGACCGCGGCCGACTCCTCGGCCCCGTTCGCGATGCTTTCCCTGGCAAGCTGTTGGGCCATGGCCGGGCTCCTGTCCTTGTCCTCTACGAACTGCCGCAGAGCATCGCTGAAAAACCCACTTCTGACAACCCTTCAGCAGCCCACGAACGACGCGCGCGCGCGGGTGAGTTCGACCACGCGAACTCCGGACGGAGGGGGGGGTTTGGCTAGAGAACCTCTGCGCGCGGCGCGGCGCGAGGCGCGCGGAGGGGCGTCAACGAATGAACTCGGCGGACGGGTGCGCCCGCGGGAATTTTCGCAGGTATTCGAGGAAGCGCGCGAGCGCCGTGTCGCTCTTCGTCAGGGCGCCGGGGCGGAAGTGGACGCCGCGGAGGATGGGCGCGTCGTCCGCGAGGATTTGCCGCTGCACGCCCATCGCAAAGTCGAGCAGCTCTTTCTGGGACGCCGCGTCTCCCTCGGATTTCCTCGTGGCCAGGACGTAATACACCTTCGTTTGCCCCGGCGCAGGCATGCCGAAGGGGGCGATGTATCCATACCAGCGGCCGTTGAAGAAGCTGCTCTGATAGAAGATCGTCGTCCCGAAGATGCCGACCCGGAACGTGACGCGCGGGCCCGCGGGGTGGATGCCGTCGAAGTCGTACATCATCGAATGATCGGTGATCACCATGTTCTCGGCGGGCTCGCCCTTGTCGAACTTGAAGCCGTGCACGACGCGGATGTGCTGCACGTCCGGCGTATTGCAGCAGACGACCCAGGGATCGACGGGAAAGACCTCGTCGTGCACCTCCACCCGAACGACGAGATCGTCGTCGGGATAAGGGAAGTCCGGGAGGTTGAAGAGCGGTGTTTCGCCGTTGAAGGCCCAGATCATCCCGTATCGCTCGACCGTCGGGAAGCGGAAGAGGCAGGCGCCGGGCGGCGGCGGGTCGCCGGGGCCGGTCTTGAGGCAGGTCCCCTCCTGGTTGTATTCCCAGTGGTGGAATGCGCAGCGGATGGCGTCTCCGACGACCGATCCCACGGCGAGGTCGCCGCCGAGGTGCGGGCAGTAGGCGCTCAGCGCTTGCACCCTGCCGCTCTCGCCTCGAAACACCACGATCCGCCCGTCGAGGAAGCTCGTGCCGAGGATCTTCCCGGGCGCGAGCTCGCTCGACATGCAGACGGGATACCACGATTGCGTGAAGACCCCGCCCTCCCCTTCGGCCGGGATCGGCTTGCCGAGGAGCCTCCTCCTCGCGCCGGTCGTCGCGCCCGATCCCCCATGGCTCTTGGTTTCCATCGTACGTCGTCTCCGTCCTTCGACTGCGATCGTCGATTCAATGCGGGAATGCCGCGCTTCGAGTAGACGGGAGCGCCGAGGCGCATGTCAAGCGATGCGGGAGCCCGTGTGCACGACGGCCTCGGCCTCGAACCCTCCATGAGCGGCCTCGGCTGTTTCGCGGCGCCAAACTCTTCGGGTGACACGGCGGCCTCGCCGTGTAGAATGGCCCCCGACACGAAGGGAGGAATCCATGACGGTGAAGAGCTCGTACGCACCCGGCCAGTTTTGCTGGACGGACCTGATGACCACGGATCCCGAGGCGGCCAAGGCCTTTTACACGACGCTGTTCGGCTGGAGGGCCCAGGCGTCGTCGTACCCCGGCGGCACATACACGATGTTCCAGACACGCGAGCACGACGTGGCGGGGCTCGGCGGGCAACCGCCCGAGGAGACGTCGCGCGGGATCCCGCCGCACTGGAACGTGTACATTTCCGTGGACGACGCCGAGGCCGTCTCCGCCAAGGCCGTCTCGCTCGGAGCGACCCTGCACGCGCCCGCGTTCGACGTGATGGATTCCGGGCGTATGGCGATCCTCGCCGATCCCACGGGCGCCGTGTTTTTCCTCTGGCAACCACGAAAGCACATCGGCGCGACCTTGTGGGGCGAGCCGGGCGCGCCGAGCTGGTTCGAGCTGCAGACCACGGATCCGGAGAAAGCAAAAGCGTTTTACGCGGCGCTCTTCGGCTGGTCGACCGGCGGCGACGCGACGTACGGGGAGTGGATCGTGAACGGCGAGCACGTGGGCGGGGTTTTGAAGATCGACCCGAGCTGGGGCCCGGTGCCGCCGAACTGGAGCTCGTATTTCACGGTCGAGAACGCGGACGCCACGGTGGCCAAGGTGCGTGAGCTCGGCGGCAAGGTGTACATCCCGCCGAAGGACATCGGCAGCGGGGGCAGGTTCGCCGTGCTCAGCGACCCGCAAGGCGCGTTGTTCTCGGTGTACGAGGAAAAGCGCCGCTAGCAGCCTGCTGACCCGTCAGCGTCCCGGGTTGCTGCCGCCCCGGATCTTGAAGACCACCTGGAACTTCACGGGGCCTTTCACGTCCGGGACCACGATCTTCTCGAGTTTCTCGTAGATGGCCTGCGCGAACGGCTGATCCACGTCCGGCCGCTGGGCCATCTCGAATTTCTTCTTCTTGCCGGGCAAAAGCTCGCATTCGACGAGCAGGTCGCTGCCCGGCCCCTTCGATGTGCCCACCTGCGCCTCGACGATCGTGATGATCTGCTTGATGACCGCGGCCGCGTCGTCCACCGTGGTCCGTTGCGCGATCTCCTGCTCGCTCGTCAGGAGAACGACCGTGGCATCGACCTGCCCACTTTGCTTCGGCGCCGTCCCGTCGCCCTGGGGTCGGGCCGTGTCCCAGCCACCTTCGGCTTCGTATCGCCTTCCGTCGATGGGATTCTCGTAGGTCGTCGGGACGTGCTCCACGGCAAACGCCGGCATCTCCCCCTGCCCCGGAACCGTGATCTCGTTGCCCGAGCGGAGCGCTTCGCGGATCCGCTTCCACGTGGCTTCCGGGAAGATCATGATGAACCCGTCCTCGGCCACCCCGGCCTCGTTCGCCTCCTTCTTGCCGGTGAGGATCAAGAAGTTGCCCGTGAGCCGCTCACTCCCGGCTTCCGGGGAAGCGATCGCGGAGGCGGTCGTTTGTCCCGGATACCAGAAGAGGCCCGTGCCCGCCCTCGGATCCATTTCGAGGAGCATGACGAGCCCGTCCTCGTTCGCCTTCGCCGCCGCGGCCTCCTTCAAATCGCCTTCGCCGCGGGGAAGCACGCGGAGGACGATACGATCGCCCGGAAGGAAAAAGCCCTTCGTCGGGGAGACGTTCGCGAGGCCGCCCTTTCGCTCCAGGCGCACGGACACGCCGCGCAGATGCTGCCGCGACGTCCGCGTGATCAAGGTCTTGTCGACCTCCCCGGGCCGAGCCACGGAAGCGCGCTTCCTGTCGGTCCAGAACGGGGTCGGATAAAACCTCGTCTGGGCGCCGAGCCGCGCCAGGATGCGCGCATACCCGGCCTGCTCCCCGACCTCTTCCTCCTCGGTCGTGACGATCACGGCCGTGAGGAACGGCGCGGTGGCCGTGATTCCCTCCACGGGCTGCGGCGGGCCATAAATGATGCAATGGAAGTCGTCACGCCCGAGGAGCGGCGGGCCGCCGAGCAGCGAGCGGCCGTGGACGTCGACGAGCTGCCCCTGCTGCGCCAGCTCGTAGATGAGCCCGTAGAGCTTGAAGAGCTCGCGATCGAAGGCGCCCTCCGCATCGCCTGGCTCCCGCTTGAGGGAGAAGCGAATCTCGCGTTGCCCGAGCGGCCAGAGGCCCTCGCTCACGTAGGTCCAGAAGTGCAGCGCGCCGTCGGGCGTCACGAGCGAATGCGAATACACCGTGACCGCGAGTTTTCCCGGCACGACCTCCTCGCGCAGGAGCACCTGCGCGGGCGCTTGGGACGCGGAGGCCCCGGCGCGGGGCGGCGCGCTCGCCGAGGCCGGAGGTTTTTCGTTCGCCGGCCCCGCGCAGCCCGCGGCGAGCGTCGCGGCGAGCAGCGCTGCGCGCGCGCCGCGACGCGCCGTGATCCATGTTCCCTGCCGATGCATGTGCCTCGTCTCCATCGGCCGACGAGGGTAGCCGCGCGCGGGGCGCGCCGTCACGTGTTTCGTGCTCTGCCTTCGTGTTTCATTCGCTGGGCAACGTCCGGAGGATTTCCTGCGCCGCCTCGATGTGCCCCCGCAGAACGGGAAGATTCTTCTCCGCGAATGCCTTCACGTCCGCGTCCTGCGAGGCGAGCGCCTGCGACAGGTTCTCCACGTCGAACCGATGCGCCTCGATGACCGCGTGCAGGTAGACCCGATCGAATCGATTTCCCTGGAGGCTCGCCAGACGACGGAAGAGGCCCCCGATCACCGGATCGAACCGCGTCGGCATGGGAACGCCGAGCTTTCCCGCGAGCGCCTCGATCCCCTCGGTCACCTGGACGTGCTCGGCGATCTCCTGCAGCGCGAGCGCCTCGACCTTGGAGTTTCGCGCGAGCAGCACGGCGAGCCGCGCGGACCTCACCGACCAGAGATTGCTCTTCGCCGCCTCCCCCACGAATTTCGCGTCGTCGTGCACGACAGCCAATTCGGCCGTCGTTTCCTCGTCCGGCGTCTCCGCCCGCGCCGGCACGGACGACATCGCCATCGCCACGAGCGCGGCGGCCACGAATCCCTTCTTCATGATGACATCCCCTTCCCTTCCGCCTTTGGGTGAAAGCCCATTTGGCTGTCCTGGCTGAAACCTGCGACGCCCGGTGCGCGTCCGGAAGGCTTGTGGAACCCATCCGCGCAGCGTTCCGGGCATGAGGCCTGCAATCGGGACGGCGGATCGGAGGATGGTCATGAAGAACCTCGTGGGCGTCGCCACGGCAGCGGCATTGACGGCAGTCTCCGCGATCGGGCTCGCAGAGCCCTTCGAGACGTGCATGGATGCGCGGAACTACGGCCAGAACATCAGCGAAGTGGCCGTAGGCCAGGTCATGGTCCGCGTGAATTGCAATGCCTCCATGCTCCCGGGGGCGGAGGCCTCCCTCGTGGCCGCCCTGCAAAACCTCACCGCGACATGGACCGGGAGCGCCGACCTCAAGCGCTGTTATTACGAGGGGATCTACGCGAACGCCGTCGACCGACTGCAGCGTGATTACGCGCGCTGTAGTGACCCGGCTTTTCAGGCTCCCTCGCTGGGGACGATCTCCCGGATCGCCGTGGCGACCTTCGTCGCCATGCTCGGCACCGGCGGGAGCGTCATCAGCCTGCCGAGCACGCGGACCGTGTTCGACATCGATTACGCATTTCTCGGGGCGCTCGATCCGCGCACATGCAGGCAGGAGGTCGAGAGCGCGGAGCGCGAGATCCTCGGGATGCAAGTACGGGTGTACACGCGGTTTCTGGACGTGATCGAGGCGCAGATCTGCCCGACCCGGTGAAGGGGGGGCGCGCGGAATTTCCGTGGACGAGGGAGAGAGGGGGAGGTCATGAAGCTGAACACCGTATCGCTGGGCGTGTTTCTGGTCGGGCTTTGCTTTGCGGGCGAAGCGCTCGCGGTGATGCCGCCCGCGCGCTGCAGGCAGCCGCGCGAGCGGCGGGCCTTCGACGCGGGGGTGCGGTCCGGCGCGAGCCTCGTGGAGTCGGCCTGGAACGCGGTGAACGATTGTGATCAGGTCGAGCGGTTCGCCGACCTCGTGATGAACAACCTGGACAGCATCGACATCCCGCGAGAGTCGAGCGATTACGTGCTCTGCCGCGTGGCCGGGATCGTGCAGGGCGCCGAGGAGGTGGTCGATCAGACGTGGAATCGCTGCGACTGGGAGTGCCGGAAGGAAGGCGAGCTCATGGCGCGGATCGGCGGAAAGCTTTATTGCGACCTGTCGATCAGCCTCGGGGGCCTCGGCCTCGCGACGGACATCATCCGGCTGCCGGTGCGGACGTGTGGTCTTGCCTTCCAGATCGGATGTGACGCCGAGTTCATCGGGTACACGTCGAATTATCCCATGTGCGGGCCGTTCACGAGGGATCCCTTCACGCCGGTGTGGAACCAGACGCGGAACAACCAATGCGTCTACAACCCCGCCCCGTGAATCCGGAGGGGAAAAGGAGGTTTCCGATGAAAGGCAAAGCTTCCATGTTCGGGGTGCTGCTGGTGGGGCTCGGGCTCTCCGGCACGGCCATGGCGCAAAGCGCGCCGCTCGGGTGCAGCGCGGCGCGCGAGGCGCGGGCCTTCGAGTCGGGCCTGCAGTCCGGCAAGAGCCTCGTGCAGCAGGCGTGGAACTCGGTGGCCTCGTGCGGGAACCTGGAGAGGTTCTCGGTTGTGGTCATGGAGACCCTGCAAAACGTCAGCCTGCCGCCCGGATCCGACGATTACGTCGTCTGCCGGACCGTTGGCACGCTCGCGGGCGCCGTGGATCAGGTCGACGAGATATGGGGCCTCTGCGCGACCGAGTGTTGCGAAGAGGGCGAGCTCGTCGGGTGGATCATGGGCAAGCTGTACTGTGATCTCTCGATCTGCTTCGGCGGGGTGCGTCTGACGAATTTCCTGGTGCAGCGGCCCATGGGCTTCTGCGGATCGACGGCGCAGGCGTGCTGCAGGAGCGAGTTCTCGAGCGTCACGCCTTCGTACCAGGGGCTCTTCGGGTCGTGCAGGCCCTACACGCAGGGCATGTTCCGCGCGACGTGGTCGCAATCGCGGGACAGCGTGTGCGCCTATCGCCAGTAAAAGCGAGGAGCCGCTCCAATGAAGTGGGCCTTGGGTATCTTGGTCGTGCCGCTCTTCGGGTTCGGGGGGGAGGCCTCGGCGCAGCCGGGGCAGCCCCCCCGCGCTTGCCCTGAGCATGGGTCTCATCGCAAACCGCCGCGCCGGGGCGTTGCCCCGGGCCCCGCGGGGGGCTGTCCGCCCCCTCGACCCCGGACCAGCCAGGGGCTGGACCCAGGGTTGAAAAACTGCGCTACGCGCAGTTTTTCAAACAGGCCGACGAACAACCCGGGTCGCCAGCCGAACCCACAGCGCGGCTGTCGTGATCGGCAACGCCGCTGCTGGTCTTGACCGGGGCCTGTTCGATGAACTGCGCATCGCGCAGTTCATCGAGCTTGGGTCCAGCCCCTGGCTGGTCCAGGTGCAGGGGCGGACAGCCCCTGCTGGGGCCTGGGGCAACGCCCCAGCGAAACGGCATCCAGATGAGACCCATGCTCAGGCGCTCGCCGGGGCGCGCGGCCGCGTCAGCCGCGGGAGGTCGGCAGGATCTCGCTGACCGGCGGCGCCTCGCCCTCGGCGAGCGGTCGGCTCACGAGGTCGACGGCCTTCTGCACCGAGCCCACGGATCCCGCGAGGTACACGATGTCGCCGAGCTCGAACGGTTTTTGGGGGTCCATCTGTTCGAGGAGCTTCTCGCCGCGACGCACCGCGACGATGAGCGCCCCGGTCCTGCGGCGCACGCCGAGCGACGCCGCCGAGCGCCCGACGGCCGCGCTCGCCGCGGTCACGGAGGCGCTCTCGATCTTGAGCTCGGCGAGATCCCCGTGCTCGCCGAGCGCGCGCCGCGGGACCTTGTGCGTGCGCTCGGTCGTCTGCGTGGTCGCGCGCGCCTCGTCCACGCGATCGTCGATCACGTTGCGCGGCACGTCGAGCCAGCGAAGGAGCCGCGCGAGGATCTCGACGCCGCCCTCGACCTCCTCGGCCACCACGTCCGTCGCGCCCATGCGCAAGAGCGCAGGTTTCTCCAGGAGGTAATGGGCCCGCATGAGGATCGGCACGTCGGGCGCGACGCGCTTGGCCGTGTCCACCACGCGCTGCGCGGCCTGCGGATCGTTCATGAGCAAAAGAAGCGCGCGCGCCTTCTCCAGGTGGGCGTGGCCGAGGGCCTCTTCGCTCGTCGCGTCGCCGTAGTACACGGGCTGGGCCGCAGAACGCGCGGCGCGGACCGTCTCGGCGTTCAGCTCGAGCACCACGTACGAGACGCCGCACGCTTCGAGCGCGCGCGCCACGAGCTTGCCCGCGACGCCGTAGCCCACGATGACCACGTGATCGGCGATCCCGTGCACCTCGCCCGCGTCCGCCTCGTCGATGCTGCGCACGCCGATGAGCCGCTCGAGCGGCGCGAGCAAGCGCTGGCCCGCGGTGACGTGCGGCGCGACGCGCACGAAGACGGGCGTGAAGAACATGCTGGCGATGCCGGCCGCGAGGAGCGGGCGCGTGGCGTTCGCGTCGACGACGCCCGCGCTCTCGCCGAGCCGCGCGAGGACGAACCCGAACTCGCCGAACTGCGCGAGCCCCACACCCGCGAGCCAGGCGACGCGCGCCGGGAAGCGCATGGCGATCGCGGCGATGGTCGCGAGCAGGCCCTTGGCGACGAAGAAGCCGCCGAGCAGGAGGAGCACGAGGAGCGGCCGTTCGAGGACGATCCGCGGGTCGAAGAGCATGCCGAGCGAGACGAAAAAGACGCTCACGAAGGCGTCGCGCAGCGGGAGCATGTCGCCCATGGCGCGGTGGCCGTACTCGGTGTCGGCGACGACCATGCCGCCGAGGAAGGCGCCGAGCGCGAGCGAGAGGCCAGCGAGCGACGTGAGCCACGCGGTGCCGACGCAGAGCGCGAGGACGGCGAGGAGGAAGACCTCGCGGCTGCGGCTCGCCGCGACCCAGCGCAGCGCCCGCGGGACGACGAGGCGCGCGACGACGATGGTCGCGACGACGACGGCCGTGGCCTTGCCGAGCGCGAGGCTGATGTCCTTCGCCATGTTCGTGCCCGCGGAGCCCTCGCCGAGCATCGGGACGACGAGGACCATCGGGACGACGCAAAGATCCTGGAAGATCAAGGTGCCGACGATGAAGCGGCCGTGGGGCGCGTCGAGCTCACGCCGCTCGGCCAGGGCGCGCAGGACGATCGCCGTGCTGGAGAGCGCGAAGACGAAGCCGTAGAAGACGCTGCGCCCGGTCGGCTGCCCGAGGGCGATGGCGACACACGCGACGACGGCCGTGGTGAGGCCGACCTGGATGATCCCGCCGAGGGCGACCTGGCGGAAGATGCTCTTCAGCCGCGCGAGCGAGAACTCGAGGCCGATCGTGAAGAGCAGGAGGACGACGCCGATCTCGGCGAGGATCTCGATCGCGTGGATCGAGCGCACGAGCTTGAAGCCAAACGGCCCCACGAGCGCGCCCGAGAAGAGCAGCCCCGCGACCGTGGGGAGCGAGAGGCGCGAGAGGACGACGGTCACGAGGACGCCGAGCGCCGCGATGACGGCGATCTCGTCGAGGAGCGGGATGTGGCCCATCGGTGTTAAGAGGTCACGTCGAACTGGGTTGTTTGGACGACAAACGAACGGCGCGCGCGATCGTCTCCCCTTCCGCGGACCGAAGCAAGCCGCTTCGCGGGCCGAGCCAGAGATCGGGCGCGGCGCCTCACGGATCTCGTCGCGGATGCGGGCGAGGAAGAACGGGTTCTCCGCGCGCCTTCCGCCTGAACATCGCTTTTCGGGCGTTCTCCCGGCGCGCCGTCGATTCCAGAGGGACGACCCGGGGGCCGAGCGGCCCGGGCATTGCTTCCGCCGCATTGCGGGGAGGCAACATGAGAGCACCATGGCTGCTGCGTGTCGTCGAGCGGCTCCCGCTCGATGAAATCGTCGATGTGTTTCACGCGCCTTTGCGTGGTTTCCTCGCGCGGCACCCACGCGTGCGAAGGGCGCTCGATGGATCGTGGCTCGGGCATCCGCTGCATCCGGCGCTGATCCCCCTGCCGATCGGGGCCTTCACGACGGGCCTCGTCCTCGACGCCGCGACGCTGTTCGGGTGCCCCTGGGCCGCGCGCGGAGCAGATCTCGCCTTCACGATCGGGCTCGTAGCCGCCGTGCCCGCAGTGCTCGCGGGGCTGACGGAGTGGAGCTACCTCGAAGGAACACCGCGGCGCGTAGCGTTCGTGCACGCAGCGTCGAACGTGGCAAGCACGCAGATGATGGTGGGATCGGTGATCCTGCGAGCAATGGATCTCCGCGGCGCAGCCATGGTGGTCTCAACACTCGGCTTCGTGGTCCTCGGCGTCGGCGCCTGGCTCGGCGGAGAACTCGCGTTTCATTACGGCGCAGGCGTCGGGCGCATTTCGGAGGATCGCGGCAATACGGACAGGTAGCCGCTTCGCTGGGGCGTTGCCCCAGGCCCCAGCAGGGGCTGTCCGCCCCTGCACCCGGACCAGCCAGGGGCTGGACCCAAGCTCGATGAACTGCGCTCCGCGCAGTTCATCGAACAGGCCCGGTCAAGACCGGCAACGGCGTTGCCCACCAAAGACAGCCGCGCTGCGGGTTCGGCGGGCCCCCCGGCTTCTTCGTCGGCCTGGTTGAAAAACTGCGCGAAGCGCAGTTTTTCAACCCTGGGTCCAGCGCCTCGCTGGTCCGGGGTCGAGGGGGCGGACAGCCCCCCGCGGGGACCGGGGCAGCGCCCCGACGCGAGGAGGCCTGCGGGTCAGCGCGCGGCGCGCCGACGACGGCGCATGCGGGTCGCCAGGAAGGCGCCGGCCACGAGGACGAGGCCGCCAGATTTGCCCGCGGGGTCCGTCGTTCCGGCCACGCGGCAGCCGCAGCCGCTCTCGGATCCGGGATCATCCGCCGAGGCGCCGCCTGCGCCGCCGGATGCGCCTGCGCCGCTGCCGGATGCGCCCGCGCCGCCTCCGCCGCCTGCGCCCGGGCCCGAGCTGCTCGTCGAACCGCCGCCCACGCCGCCCGTGGGCGAATCCATGACGAACTCGTAGGCGCCCACCGCGGGGGGTTTGGCGCGGAGATAACCGTCGAGGTCCGCGGTAAAGCCGTCGGCGCTGTGGTCGATGCCGGCGCCACGCGCGGGCGAGTTCTCCGTGAGGTGGTAATCGTCCGCGTCGGGCGCGACGAAGCCGGCCTCGGCGACGGTGGGCACGAAGAGGTTGCCCTCGGCCTTCCAGCCCACGTCGTTGCCTGCGCCGATGGCCGAGGTCGGCCCCACGACGAGGTTGTTGTACGCGAATGCGCCTTCGATCTTGTCGCCGAAGACCTGCACCGCGGCCTTGCCGAAGCCGACCAGCGTGTTGTGGGCGATGCGATAGGACACGGGGCCCGGGTTGTTTTGAATGTTCGCGTAAATGTTCGTCTCGCCGAAGCGCAAGACGACGTTGTCGGCGACGGTGGTGTCGTTCGCGCCGAAGACGAAGATGCCGTTCACCGGGCCGTCGGAGATGATGTTCCGGCGGATGTCGCACTTCGAGGGGCCCCCGATCTGCAGGCCCATCCACTGGTACTGCACCATTTCGCCGCCGACGCGGCGGATGATGTTGTCGTGGACGCTGCATCCCTCGTGGGCCATACCGACCTGCGCGCCGTCCCAGCCCGTGTCTTCCACGAGGCAGTGGTCGATCTCGATGCCCTCCAGGAAATGCGGCATGCGCACCTCCTGCTGGCCATTGCAGGTGATGGTGTGGCCGGCGCCCTGGGTGCTGCCCACGTAAAACCCTTCGCCGCCGGTGTCGTGGACCCAGAGGTGGTGCAGGTGCACGTTCTTCTGGATGAACTTGTCTTGATCGGCGCTGCCGTCGCAGAGGGGGTCGGTCTTCGACACGACGCCCGCGAAGCCGGTGTCGTAGACCTCGATGTGATCGACCTCGTAGTCGGTGCTCTTGTCGAGGAACCAGAGGCCCACGCCCGGATAGGGCTCCTTGTCCGGCGCGCTGACCCGGAAGCCGTACTCGACGCCGGCTTCGCCGGTTCCGGTGAGATGAAAATGATGGGAGCTACCCTGGAAATCGACGGAGTAGGCACGATCGAGGTTGCGCACGTTGACGACGCCGCCGCAGTTCTTCACGACGACGGGCGCTTCCTCCGTGCCGCGGATCTCGCGGAAGCGGATGTACTCGTAATCTCCGGCCATGACGCAGACGACGTCGCCGGGTTTGACGCCGAGCTCTGTGCCGTTGACGGACCAAGTCCCGGGCGTGATCTCGTGATTGCAGCCGCAATCGGCGGCCGACGCGGAGGCTGGGTCGAGGAGCAGGAGCGAGAGGGCCGTGCAGGCCGAGAGGGCAAGCGAGGTGCGGGCGTGTTTCGATGAGGGCATATCCACATGGTAACGGGTTCAACGGCGACGAAACAAGGTGCCCGAGGGGCGCGGCACATAAATGGTCTTTCCCCCATCCGCCGAGTGCTGGAATGTTCGATTGCGGCCACCCACGAAGATTTCACTCTTGCCGCGGGATGAGGTCCCGCGCGCCCCACGGAGCATTGGTGTCCTCGGGGAGCCGCCGCGCCGGGGCGCTGCCCCGGGCCCCGCGGGGGCTGTTCGCCCCTCGACCCGAACCAGGGCCAGCCCTGGACCTTTAGGGGAAAAACTGCGCGATGCGCAGTTCTTCCCACAGGCCGGTGGGACACGTTGCCGGTCGAAACGTCAGCGCGGCAGGCGGCGGGACAAGGGGCCGGGGGTCGCCTCGAAGAAGGCTCGACGCCTCGGATGGAGGTCCGCGCCTCCAGGGATGGAGGCTGGAACCTCCATTCGAGGGGCAAGGCCTCGCCCGTTGCCTGTCCGCTCCGGGGACAAGCGCAGGCGCTCGGCGCGGGGTCGAGGCGCGGCGTGATTCCAACCGGCCGCGCGTGACGTCCGGACCTCACGAAGTCTCCGCCACGCGGTGGTGAGGAGGGGACGATGCGTGGAATCAGGCTGAACACGTGCCCTCGAGCGTCGACGGCGCTTGTTCGGCGGCGCGACGGATGCCTCCGCTGGACGACCGCCCGAGGGACGCGGCCGAACGCCTGACGTGGGGCTCGACATGGGTCGATCGTCCCTCCGGGACAAGCCTCATCAACGATCGACGGTCCGTGTTCGGCCGCTCGACAAGGACCGTCGACCGCCGCCGATCCTTGTCTCGAGGCTCCACCTTCCCCTGGGAACACGCCTCGTCACGTGTCCGACCGCAAGACCCCCACCCTGCCCCGTCGAGGCGCCTCCTTCGGCCTTCGTGCCCGATGTCCCGCGGCGGCGACGTGGCTCGTGGCGGCGCGGAACATCCGCCGTCGAGGGCCGATGTCGCCTGTCTCGATGCGTTTCAAGCCGCCACCGTACACGCTGCCCATCCACCCCACAGCGCCGCGGCCTTGCCTGGCACGCCCGTCGCCTGTCTTGCCATCGGCCGTTCGATGAACTGCGCATCGCGCAGTTCATCGCCCCGGGGTCCAGCGCCTCGCTGGTCCGGGTCCCGGGGCGGACAGCCCCGGGTGGGGCCTGGGGCAACGCCCCAGCTCTGCGCCTACACGATGGACAAAGGCGCCTCTGCGCCGGCTCGGACCATTCGGACGACGGGGACTTCGCCTGTGATGCCTTTGAGGGGCGCGGCTCCGCGGGTGGCGATGAGCTCGGCGGCGTTCACGGCGGGGGCGACGCTGGGGGCGTCGAACACCTCGCTCGTGCAGACGATTTCTCCGGCACGCGCGAGGCCTTGGACGCGGGCTGCGATGTTCACGGTCCGGCCGAAATAGTCGAGCCGCTCGTTCAGCTCGACGGCGATGCAGGGGCCTGTGTGCAGGCCGATCTTGAGCAGGAGGTCTGCTTCTTTGAAATCGGCGATGGCGCGGTTCATGAGGATGGCGGCGCGCATGGCGTGGATGGGCTCGGCGAAGCTCGCCATCACGGCGTCGCCGATGGTTTTCACGATGGCGCCGCCTTGGGCTGCGGCGATCGCGCGGAGGACGGAGAAATGTTTGCGGACGAGGTCGTAGGCGCGGAGGTCGCCTACGCGCTCGTAGAGGGCTGTGGAGCCGGTCAGGTCGGTGAAGAGGACGGTGACGCGCTTGAGTTCGAGTCCGCCTTCGGAGGGGATGCTCTCGGCGCGGAAGAGGTCGCGGAAGGACTGCGAGGAGACCAGCCGCGCCCCTGTCAGGTAGGGCAGGAGCGGGTGCGTGAGGGGTTTGCCGGGCGCGGCGGGATCGGGCCAGGTGCCGCCGACGGGGGAGACGAAGTATCCGACGGCGTGCGTGGTGCGGTTCAACATGCGGAGTTCGACGGGCCCGGGGCCGACGTCGACGCGGTGCGGGATGGCGCGGCCGTCGAGGAGGTCGAAGGAGGCTTCGCGCGGGCTGCCTTCCTTCACGTGGACGTAGACGGCGATGTGGCCTGCAGGGGCGAGCAGGACGAATTGCCCGGGTTCGGCGAAGTGAAGGGTCGCCGTGTGGGCCTCGCCTGGGCGTACGCGGCCTGCGGCAAGGATGCCCTCGCCGAGCGCGCGGTGTGGGCGTGAGGCGGGGGCGACGCTCGACGAGAAGTAGAGCCGGATGGCGTCTTCTCGTGGGTCGACGGTGTCGGGGGCGTGGAAGCGAATGCGGCGCACGGAAGGGGCCACGGTGAAGGCGACCTCGATGCGGTCGTCGAGGGAGCCTTCGAGGTTCAGGTTGCAGAAGTTGCAGTGCTGCGCTTCGAGCGAGCGCAATCCGCCGGCAGTCGTGAGGAAGGCCATGCAGCCGGGGCAAAGCATGCCCCACGCGAAATCGAGGATGCCGACGTGCGTCGCGTGGAGGAAAAGCTCGATGCCCTCTCGCTCGTCGAGGCCGTGGCTCGCAGCGTACCGGAGGGGGCTCATGCGGAAGAGGGCCTCGTCCGGCGCGCTCGTGATGTACGCCGCGAAGTCGTCGAGGGTGGCCACGGAAAACGGGCCTTTGCCGCGAAGGACGTCGAGCCGAAGGGAAAGGTCGGAGGGCGTCATACACCCCGATCGTACCAGCTCACCGGGGCGCGGCGAGCAGTCAGAACCTCACCCCCCTTCCCCCTCTCCGCGCGGGGAAGCGCTTTGCTGGGGCGTTGCCCCAGACCCCAGCAGGGGCTGTCCGCCCCTGCACCCGGACCAGCCAGGGGCTGGACCCAGGCTCGATGAACTGCGCTCCGCGCAGTTCATCGAACAGGCCCGGTCAAGACCAGCAACGGCGTTACCCGCCAAGACAGCCGCGCTGCGGGTTCGGCTGGCACCCCGGCTTCTTCGTCGGCCTGTTTGAAAAACTGCGCGCAGCGCAGTTTTTCAACCCTGGGTCCAGCGCCTCGCCTGAGCACTGGTCTCATCTCACAAGCCCATTCTCCCTGAGGACCCGCAGCATCTCTGCTGCGGGTGCCAGGCGTTCCAGGCCGCGGCTGATGGTGACGGAGCCGGGGGGACCTCCCGAAGACTTGC
>NZ_JARZHI010000031.1:0-117946 GCF_029946465.1 Polyangium sorediatum | reverse complement strand
AGCCCGCGCCGCAGCAGCCGATGGGCGCGCCGCCCGGGATGCCCGCGGCGCCGCAGTTCGGCGCGCCGCCCGCGCCCGCGCCCGGGGCAATGCCCTTCGGCCAGGCGCCGCTCGGCGCGCCGCCGATGGGGGCGCCGCAGATGCCAGGCGCGCCTTCGTTCGGACAACCGCCGATGGGACAGCCGATGGGGCAACCGATGGGGCAACCGATGGGGCAGCCGATGGGGCAGCCCGCGCCTTCGTTCGGCAACCCAGGCATGTCCGCGCCGCCGATGGCGGTGCCGCAGATGGCGCCGCAGATGGCGCCGCAGATGGCGCCGCAGATGGCGCCGCAGATGGCGCCGCAGATGGCCGTGCCGCCGATGGTCCCGCAAGGCGGCATGGGCGCGATGCCCGCGGCGCCGCCGCGCCTGACGGGGCCGGGTCAGCTCGGCGGGGTCGCGCCGCCGCCGATGGTCGCGCCGCCGCCGATGATGTCTCCGGGCGGGCTGGGAGGCGGACTCGGGCAGCCGCCGATGGTCGCGCCGCAGATGGTCTCGCCGGGCTCGCTCTCGGGGCCCGCGGGCGCGCCGCCGGCAGCGGTGGCGCCGTCGGGGCAACGCGTGCTCGTCGGCTTCCTCGTGACGTTCCAGAACGATCCGGGCGGGAGCTTCTGGGCGATCCACAGCGGCCGCACGCAGCTCGGCCGGAGCGGCGGGGACAGCGGCGTGGACATCGCGGTCTCGGACGGGAGCACGTCGTCGCGCCACGCCACGATCCACGCGGATCCCGCGACGGGGCAGGCGTTTGTCGAGGACGACAACTCGCGCAACGGGACGTTCTTGAACGAGCAGAAGCTCGTGCCCGGCGATCGCCGCCAGCTCCGCGACAACGATCGGCTGCGTCTCGGCAGCACGACGTTTGTCGTCAAGCTCTTGGTGTCCTGAAGAGAATCGAGGGGGCCGCGCGCGTGGGGCGAACGTGCTCCACGCGCGTGGTGTTGCGTTTCAGGGATTGCCGCCGCCTGCGCCGCCTGCGCCACCGGCACCGCCCGCGCCGCCCGCGCCACCGGCGCCGTCCGGGCCCGCGTCAGGCATCGTGCACGCGCCGGCATCCGCGTCGGTGCGGCAGCGCTTCTCGCCCATCGCGACAGTGACGCAGAGCTGCTCGGAGGCGCAGTCTTCGTTGACGAGGCAGGTCTGGCATTCGCCGCAGGTTTTGCCGCAGACGACGCCGCAGTCGACATCGCCCTCGATCGAGTCCTTCTTCCCGTTGTCGCACAGGGGGTTCTTCGCGCACTTCAGGATCCCCGTGCCGTCCTTGGCGCAGTTCCTGGAGGCACAGTCTGCATTCACCACGCACCGGGAGCCCTCGATACAACCGATGCCGCAGATTGCGCCGCAGTCGGTCGAGGGTTCATCGGGATCCTGCACCATGTTCGAGCATGTCGCAGAGGCAGCGGGAACAGCGCACTCGAAGTACTCGACCACGACCGGCTGCGCGCCGCTCAGCGGTGTCTTCTCGTCGGTCGGCATGTCGATCGCGCTCGGCGGGTAAAACACGCGGAACCGCACGAAGCCGTTCACGCCGATGGTGCCCGGGTTCGAAAGGAGCTCGGCGCGCGGCATGAGCTGGTCGTAGTCCTGCTCGATCGCCTGATCGCCGTCGCACTTGGCGAGCTGCAGCCGGTTGAAGCGATGCGTCTCGCCGCTCGGGCACTTCGTATCGATGAGCTCGCGCTCCGTGATGGCCTTGACCGAGAAGGACCCGCCGCAGAGCTGCTGCTCCGAGGAGCAATCCACGGCGCCCGCGTCGCCCGTGCCGCCGTCGGGGAGGGAAGGATCCGACTCGATCGAGATCGCGAACGCCCCATCCGCGCCGACGGCGCCCGCGCCGCACAACGTCGCGTTGCCGTTGACGATCGCAAACGAGGTGGTCGTGACGGGGAACTCGGCGACGTCGAGCGGCGGATCGAAGATGACCTGTCCGCCGGCCGGGCTATCGAACACGCAGAGGTCGAGTTTGTCGCGCTTGAGGAAGCTGCCGCGGCGCGGAGAGGGCTGCGCCGGATCGTTGGGCGGGATGTTCAGGTCGGTGATGACCGCACCACACTGGTCCGTCACCTCCTGGGCGAACTTGCGGTAGCAGTTGTTCGGGTCTCCGAGCCAGCCGCAGAGATCGTCGAGGTTGTCGGTGGTGTTGCAGGCGGCGAGGTACGCGCCGAGGGCGGCGGGGATGGCGGTGAGGGCGAAGGCGAGCCGAAAGCGCATGGGCCGAGTTTACGTGAACGACACGCATCCGGACTACATCCGCGCGCGTCCTTCCCGTCTCGCGCCCTTTGCGCGGGGGGAGGGCGGTTCGCTCAGAGCTCGGTGTACGGGCCCGGGACGCCGTACACGTCGTCGGTGCCCGAGTACGCGAACATGCCCCAGCAAACGAGCTTGTGCTTGAGCGCGAAGGCGACGGACTCGGAGAGGCCCGTCTTCGGCGCCAGGACCGCGAGGTTCGAGCGGCGCACCCCCCACCAGCCCGGGCCGTGATCGAGCAGCGACTCCTGCAGATCCCGCGTGGCCGCGAAGTGGTCGTCGAGGACGGCGAGGCGGAGCCGGAGGAACTGCTGCGGCTCCCCCTCCTTCTTCTCGCCCGTGGGGAAGTCGAACCAGTAGAGGTTGTCGCGCGCCTTCTTGGGCTCGATCTTGAGGCCCTGGGTCTCCAGGAACCGCGCGAAGTCCTCCGGCCCGAGCCGCTGCGTGACCGGGTGGGTGTCGACTTCCTTGCAGACCTCGTCCTTGATGACGAAGCCGTTCAGCGAAACGCTCGGGTCCGCCTCGCCCTCCGGCGTCGTCAGATGGTCGTCCGGCGACGGCAAATCGCTCGGATAGTCGATGCCAGCCTCGAGCCCGACGCAGCCGAAGCCGCCGAGCGCGAGGGCGAGGGATAGAAGGACGCTACGTTCTGCGAGATACGTCACGGTGCACTCCCCAGGCGTCGCGCGAGCGACGTCGGACCTGGCATCTCATTGTCCACAGCCGCCCCGATCATTCAACGGTCTCGGCGAGAAGGCCAAACTCATGAGCGATCATTTGGCCCCGCGACCAGGGTATCCTAAGTTAACCGTGATGAGGCCCGTCGACCTCTCTTTGCCCGCCCTCCGCTCTGTTCGCCGCCTGGCCTTCGTGCTGGGCGCGATGACGCTGCCTATCGTCTCGCTCGGCTGCGGTGGCTCGCCCACAGCGCCCCAGCGAGACGACGTGTTCTACCTGCACGGCAGCGGGGTCATCGACAAGAACCAGAGCTACGAAGTCTACTTCCCGAAGCTCAACGCCGACGAGAACGAGCGCCTCCCGCGCCGTGTCGGCGTCGGCGTGCTCGACGGGGACGTGCGGCTCGCACGCCCGATCGACTGGTACGTGCGCGACGCGGACTACTCGCCGGGTCAGCGCTTCATCTCGTACCAATCGCCGCGGCAGTTCCTCTTCTCGATCTACGAGCGGATCGATCATCCCGAGGACACCTGGCCCGACGTGATGAAGCGCTACGAGCGCGACTGCGAGGACCAAGGCGCGCAGATCCTCGCCGGCCGCATGCCGGTGGCGACGGCGAACGCGCAAGCACGAAGCTACATCGTGAAGACGAAGGTGCCCGCGAAGCCGGCGTACCATTCGTACGCGCACGAAGTTTTGATCCGCAGCGGCAACCGCCTCCTGCTCGTGCAGGTCGTTCACGGCGAGAACATCGAGTCGGTCGCCGACGAGATGGCGACCGCGCTGCGCAGCATGCTCGTGTACTGAGAGACGCCCTCACCCCCATCCCCCTCTCCCTCGCGGGAGAGGGGGCAAGAGCAGAGCGCTCGAAGCTTTCCGCGTTCCCTCGCGGGAGAGGGGGCAAGAGCGCCGAGATCCCGAAGAGCTTTCAGCCCGAACCCAGCGGGGGGTGTGGGGGGCAGAGGAAGGACTGCAACGCAGTCCGACCGGAGCCCCCCACCGTCAGTAGGGAAGCGGGGGCGGGTCGAGACGCTCTTCTTCTTCTTCGT
This sequence comes from Polyangium sorediatum, assembly GCF_029946465.1. Taxonomy (NCBI): domain Bacteria; kingdom Pseudomonadati; phylum Myxococcota; order Polyangiales; family Polyangiaceae; genus Polyangium; species Polyangium sorediatum. The sequence continues at coordinate 113,934 of NZ_JARZHI010000031.1, read as the reverse complement.
CTCCCTGGCCCGTGCGCTGCGGTTTGTCGTTGAGGGGGACTTCGATCACGAAGTTCTGCCCCACGGGGCCGCCGAGCCACGTCGTGCGCGCGAGCGTGGATGCGCGCGGTGACGCGAGCTGGAAGCGCGGCGCGTCCTCCGTCGCCACGTGCAGCTCCAGCATCGCGTCACACGCACCGCGCGTCAGCGTGTCGACTGCCGCCCTGAGCACCGCGCGGTTCGAACCGCCCGGCAAGAACGAGATGTACTCGTCGTACTTCAGCGGCCCGAGCTTGATCTTGAAGCGCCCCGTCCCGTCGTAGACCCATCGGCCGATCGTCAGGCTCTCGCCGAGCTGATGGTTCGCCACGCCCATCTTGTTGCGCAGCGGCTTCTCGAGCAGCGTCCAGTGCCCGACAAACTGCTCGATGTCCACGCCCATGCTGCCGAAGATGTCCTTCAGCACGACCTCGAGCCCGCGCGCGCTTCGGGACTTCGTCGCGAGCAGGGGCGCGTAACGCAGGTAGAGGAACCGGTGCAGCGGGCTCTTGTGCTCGCGGAATCCATCGATGCCCGCCGCGCAGAGCAGGCGTCGCGTGAACGGATCGTCGCCCTTCTTCCGGTAGCCGACCGAGTGCCGGTACTTCGTGAACGACCGGTAAAACAGCGAGAGCAGGCGATGGTTGAAGACGTCGAGGAACTCGCGCTTCGGCTGCGGACCGCCTTGGTAGTCGTCCTGCGCGAGCTCTTCGACGTAGTACGTCGGCAGCGGCGAGACCGAGCCGTAGAGGCCCATGAAGCCCGCCGTGATGCGCGCGCGATCGATCTCGTCGGGGTACTTCGTGGACTTGAGCTCGCTCACGTCCGTCGAAGCGAAGATCAGGCTCGTGTCCCCGCGCAGGCGGATGCGCTCCGTCGCCACGGGCCCGAGCTGGCCGACGGGCGCGCTGCCCGGGAAGAGGCGCTCGAGGATGTAGACGAGCCGGAAAAACGAGTAGCGCCGCGCGCTGTGCTCGAGTTCGGCCATCTTGGCCGAGATCATCGCCTTCGCCTGCCGCTCGGGATCGAGCGACGGCGCGAACGCGGCGTCGGGGTTCGGCCCGCCGCTCAGATCAGGTTGAGGCTGCCGCTCTTCGGCTCCCATCGATAAACCACGCGCGTATTGGTGCCGGTGACGCTGAGCTGCGTGAAGGAGTTGAGCGAGACGTACGCCGCGAGCATCTCGTTCAGGATGCTCGCGAAGAGATACATCTCGCCTTCACCCGCGAAGCCCCCTTCGTCGAGCTCGACCTCCGTCGCCACGCCGCGCACGGGCGCGCCGCGGTAAAGCCGATCCGTGGGGCGGACGCGGATCGACTTGATCGCCTGCATGCGGAGCTGGTTCGCCCGCGCCGCCTGACGATCGATGAGCGCGGGGAAGTTGTAGATTTCGAGGACCGATCGCAACACGTCGAGCTCCGTGATCGATCGATAACTCATCGCCATGTGCGAGAGCACGCGCCACTGCAGCTCGCGGCCCATCGGCGGAGGCAAGGGCGCGGTCACGCCCGTGACGTTCGTGAAGCTCGCGACCGCGGGCGACGTCGCCGTCGGCACGCGCAGATCGCCGACCTTGAGCTGCGCGGGCAAACGCCGGTTCGTGCACGTCGCCTCGATGCTGATGACGTCGAACTCCGGGATCGACGCGCCATCCTGCGCCGAGCCGAACGAGACGTAGATGTCGACGCCGTCGCCGATCGACGCGGGCTTGATGTGCGTCTGGTAGAAGACGCCGCGCGCCGATGCTTCCGGATCGAGCTCGTGCTCGAACGAGAAGAACGGCGGGATCTTCACGCGCTGGCTCGTGCGCCGCGCGATGCCGATCACGCTCTCGATGCTGTAGAGCTCGTACGCGACGGGCGTCGAGCCGGCGGGGCGCGCGAGGTACTCGTACTTGCTCGGATCGGGCTTGATGGGATCACTCGAGTGCTCGAAGAGGTTCACGACCGGCGAGCAGAAGAGCCGGAAGTTCTCTTTCGAGAGGCGTGTCCCCGCGGGCAACCCGTCCTTGAACTGGATCAGGATCGCGAACCGGTCGGAGAGTTTGTCCGCCGGCATCGCTTCGAGTCCCTGGATCTCGAAGAACGCGAACTTCTGCGGGAGCGTGAAGTACTCCTGCAAGAGCCGGAAGCCCCCGTAGACCGTGGGCGGGTAGGGGATCAGCGCCTCGTCCTCTTCGAACCCGACGAGTTTTACGTTGCGCGCGGGCAAGGTCGCGAGCGTCGTGTCGCGGCCCGCGCCGTCGACCGCGCAGAGCGCGATGGAGTCGACGTGCGCGCCGAGCCAGACGCGGACGTCGTCCTGGAGCCTCCGCTCGCCGTGGATGTAGAAGCGGATCTTCGAGAGCGCGAGCGCCGCGAGCGCCGCGCCTCCCGTCACCTTCACCTCGATCCGGAGCGACTGCGCGAGCTGCGCGCCCGTCTCGACACGCACGTCCTCCACCGTGAGCGGCAAGAGCTCCACGTCTTGCGTGGTGCGGAACCGGCACGAAACGCCGTCGACGGGCACCGAGCCGACCTCGGCGTGCCGCGCGACGATGAGCTTCTCGCGCACCACGTTCGGCAGCGGCGTGAACTCCACGATCGACGTCGCCGGGATCTGCCGCAGGTAGTGCGGGAAGAGCAGCGACGCGACCGAGTGGATGACCTCGGGCAGCTCATCATCGAGCTTTTGCCGGATCTTCCCCGTGAGGAACGCGACGCCTTCGAGCAGCCGCTCGACGTCCGGATCTGCCCCGCGCTCCGCGAGCATCGGCGCGATCGCGGGGTACGCCTGCGCGAACTCGCGCCCGAGCTCGCGCAGGTAGGAAAGCTCGTCCTGGTAGTACTTGTTGAACATGAGGCCCGACGCCGAACAGTCGACCGTTCCAGAGAGGCAGTGTCAACGATCGTGAAGAGGTCCGCGCTTCCGCGAACCGATCAACCGACCTTGACGTTGCCGCTCTGATCCACCGAGGTGCTGAACCGCAGCCCCGAACGGCGTCCGTCCGGGTAATGGAGCTGCCCCGTGATCTCGAACTCGAGGTACATGGTCCCCATGACCTCGTTCTTGATGTGCCGGACCTGCACGTTCTTCAGGCGCGGCTCGTACTGCTGAATGCTGTTCTTGATGGCGCGCTGCACAATCCCGACCGCGTCGGGGAAATCGTGCAGCATCTCCGACACCTCGATCAGCCCATAATCGGGGCAGGTGAGCGAGCTGCCCTGCCGGGTGTTCAGCATCCGCGCGAGGTGCGTGATCACCGCCTGCTCGAGATCCTGATCCTTCCACGTATGCCTCTCCATCGAGTGCGGGTTGGCCGCATGGGCGATGCGCGTGAGCAGGGAGGCAGCCATGGGAGCATTCTACCCCTCGCCCCGCTCGACCAGAAGCCCCCAAACCCCGGCCGCGCTCTCCCGTCTCGCAGGGGATCGCCCGTATTGTATCAAAGGTCACCCGTCGTCCGCATGCGGGGGCGTTGTCGGAGTTCGGGGCGACGGATCGTGCGAGGGAGGGCCACAGGGAATTTTCGTGGCAGGCGCCTTGCGTGATACGAAATGAGGCGTGAAGCCGTCTCTTCAAGACCGCCGGAACCAAGCGAAAACGGCACGTCGCGGGAGCCTCGCCGCCCTGGTGATGGGTCTCGCCTCCACGATGGGCTGCGGCGCCGCGCCCGAGCAGCCGCACCTCGAGGCCAGGACCCGCGAGCAGACGCCGATCGCGGTTTGCACGCAGAAGCTCTCTCCGCTGCGCGGGGGCCGCGGCAAGGCCGTGGTGCGCACGCTCGAGCCCGATCAGTGGGCCGAGATCGCGTTCCCCGGGTTCAACGCGGACAAGGGGTTGAACCCGACGGACGTCGACTGCACGGGCCACTACGCCTTCGCGAACGAGTCGCTCCGCGGGGGCATCTCGGAGAAGGGCTGGCCGCGCAAGCTCGACGTGGAGGAGGTCGACGTCCGCTCCGGCCCGAACGGCCTGCGCACGCTCTGGTACCGCGTGCTCAAGTTCGAAAACGGCGACGAAGGCGGACCGATCCTCCTCGCGCGCGCGGTCGACGATCGCGCCGAGATCTACGCGATCGGCAGCTTCCGCGGGCCGGCGAAGTCGCAGATCACGCCGGTTCGTCTCGGCGACGACAACCTCGTCGTGGCGGAGGCGAAGCGTTGCCCCGATCCGGACGACTGTCGCAAACAGGCGCACATGTTCCTCGCGCGCCGCGGTCGTTTGATCGAGGCGGCGAAGGTCGACATCGAGCGCGTGCAGGTGCTCCCGTCGGTCACCGAGCGCGGTCTCTACGCGCGGTATCAGCTTCGAACGGACGTCAGCTACAAGCCGAACGGGATCCAGCTCCTCGAGCAGGTGAAGGTGAGCATCATCCACTACGAGGATCCGAACCGGGACAGCGACCGCGCGCTCCGCAAGGTCGAGTTCTCGCGCTTCCTCAAGGTGGAGCGCGACGCGCTCTTCTCCTCGAACGATCCGCTCTGGGAGCGCGTCGTCGGTCAGGACTGAGGTTCTGGAAAGAAAAACCGTTGATGCTCCGAACTTCGGAGCACCAACGGTTCAGGAAGTGATGAAAACGCCCCGCCGAAACGGGGCGTTTGTCATTTCACCAGCAGAAGATCGCGTTGCCGTAGCCGCAGGAGGGGCGCTGGAGGAGCGCGTACGCGCCGCCAACGAGCAGGCCGGTGAAGAAGCCCGCGAACGTGCCGGCGATGATCTGGTTCGAGGTCTCGTACGGCAGGGTCTGCGTGCCGAACTCGTCGACGGCGGGCGACTCGACGCCGCGGCCGACCGAGGTGAGGATCGAGGCCACGAGCGGGACGCCGATGTTCCCGATGAACGAGCCCGCGTTGAAGCGGCCCTTCGAGAACTTGATCGTGTCCACGAGGAAGATGCCCGTGCCCACGCCCGTCGCGCCCCACGAGGCGAAGGCGTGCGTCGAGGGCCCGCCGAACGTCTCGCAGCCCGAGTCCGTGTTCGCGACGAGCGTCTGATCCACGGTGCACCCGGGGCGCGGATACTGGAGGGCGTTGCGGATGGGGCCGTCGACGAGGAACGTCGCGGCGGCCATCGTCATCGCCGGGGCAAACATCGAGAAGTGCCAGCGTCCCTTCCAGCCGACCGTCGACTCCGGGTCGCTGTAGTACACGCGCGGCATGAGAAAGACCGTGCCAGCGCCGACGCCAAGCATGACGTGGCTCACCGTGCCCCACGTCTCATCGCGAGGGGCGATGGCCGGGACGGTCTGGGCGGATGCCTCCGTGGAGTAGGCGAAGGAGGCTGAGACGAGGCCCAACGTGGCCAGAACGATCTCCCTGATACGCATTCGGATGAGCCTTCCGTCATCCGCGCGCCGCCCGTGGCGGGCGCGGCTCATCGTTTGATCTGGTTCGCCGAGAGGGTGAAGCGGCTACGGTTCTTCGCACCCGCGTCACCGGTGGTTTTCTCGTCATCCCCGGCGGTCGCAGCGTACGCGCGCGAGAACTGCGGGCCAAAAATAATCAGGAAGGTCTCTTTCTGTTCTCCAGCGTAGTCGCCGTGGACGACCTCGTAGAGCTTCCAGAGAGCTTCGAATTTGTTCGAGAATAACCCGCCCCTCTTGCCGCGCCGCTCGAGCTCCTCCTCGATCGTCTTCGGGGAGAGCTTCGTGAGGAGCGAGCGCACGCCTTCCATCACGCCGTTGATGAGCGCGACCTGGTGGCTCATCACGTCGACGAAGATGTCCTGGAGCTGCCGCGGCGCGTCCGGGCCGCTCTGCGGGCCGAGCAGCACGTTGCCGAGCTCCTTCTCGTCCTTCGCGGAGGCCACGCGGTCGTTCTCGTCCGGCGTGACCTCGCGCGCGAGCATCTCGGCCTCGAACTCCTGGTAGCCGTTCCGCAGGCTCACGAAGCACTTGAGGAAGACCTCCATCGCGTCGCGGAGCTTGCGGCCGAACGTCAGCACGCTCTCGACGTCCTCGATCGGCTTCGAACCCGGCGCGAGCGTGCGCGAGAGCTCGATCATCGCGGCGTGCGCGGCCTGCGCGGGGCTCGGCTCGCCGAGCATGCGCGGATCGACACCGTAGTACTGCGAGAGCTTCTGGAAGTCCTGTTCGGCCGCGATCGTCGGCTGCTCCATCGCGATGCGCTTCAGGTAGTTCTGGCGCACCTCGGGCGAGAGCCGCGGCAGGTGATCGTAGATCACGCGGTAGACGCCGCCCCAAGCCGCGCGGTAGGCCTCCACGTAGGGCTGGACCTGCCGCACGTAGCCATCCTCGGCGCCGGGCGTGATCGGCTTCTGCTGCTGCCTCCACGACGCGGCGGCGTTGCCGGATTGCTCCTGGGCGAAGTCGAGGACGGTCCCGTCTTTCGGGGCTTCACGTTTCTTCGGCGCCGCGTCGATGAGCTGCATCCGCATCACGATCGGGCCGATCGTCAGCTCCGGCGTGCCCGTGACGTCCGTCGGCGTGTCGCGCGTGAGGCGCCGGCCCGCGAAGACGGTGCCGTTCGTCGAGCCGAGATCCTTGACGATGATCTGCCGGTCGCGGACGTCGATGGCCAGGTGGAACTGCGAGACGTACGGCCGATCGATGTGCAGGTCGTTGAGCTGGTTTCTGCCGATGCGGATGGGGAAGCGCTCGAATGTAACGTCGAAGCTTTGATTGGCCTGGGTATCGATGACCCGGGCCACGAGCGCCAGCGGCATGGGTGCGAGACTAGCAGACAGTGTCCCGGGACCAGAAGTAGCGGGCGACGATCCCACGAAGCCTCTTCCGATCCCGCAGGCGTCCTCTCCGCCGGGTGCGTCGCGCCGTTCGCGGGCCTCTGGGCGCGGCGAACCGGTTTTTTGACACCTTTGCCTACATCATGCGACCCTGACCGACATGAGTCTCCTCCACAAGATTCCGCCCCTCGTTTCGGCCCTTGCGTTTGGGTACGGCGTGGGGATGAGCGCGCCGGACGCGGCGCTCGCGCCGGTCCAGGCCGCCGTGGTGGCGGTCGCGCCGACGTCGGGGGCGCCTCGTTTCGAGGCCGCACCGGTGCCGCTCCTCGTGGATCCTTCGCGGGCGCCTCTGCGAGGGGAGCCTCTGCGGGGCGGCGTCACGGCGGCGCGGATGGGCGGGCCGGAATCTTCGCAGCTCGGCAGGTTGCGCGAGGTCGAGATGCGGGAGGCGATGCGAGGCGAGCAGTCCTCGTTCGATCGGCCGATGTACTCGCGGCCGCCGCGGCTCAACTCGGACGTGGCGGCAGGGGAGGGGGCCGAGGTCGACGATCTCGACATGGCGGGCACCGAAGCGCTGTCGCGGATGCAGCTTCCGGATCTGAAGGTGGCGATCACGCGGCGCACGTTGAAGTACGTCCGCTTCTTCACGCGGACCGATCGCGGCCGCGGGATGTTCGAGACCTGGCTGAAGCGCAGCGGCCGGTATCAGGACCTCATCCAGGGCGAGCTCCGCGAGTGGCGTTTGCCCGAGGATCTGATCTGGGTCGCGATGATCGAGAGCGGGTTCGACGCGCGGGTGAAGTCGCCGGCGGGCGCGATGGGTCTCTGGCAGTTCATGCCGGCGACGGGCGCGGTGTACGGGCTCGAGCAGAACAAGCACGTCGACCAGAGGAAAAACCCGAGGCTCGCGACGCGCGCGGCCGCGCACCACCTGCGCGACCTCTACATGCGCTTCGGCAACTGGGATCTCGCGCTCGCGGCCTACAACATGGGCTACGAGCAGCTCCTCGATCGGATCGATCGGTACGGCACGGCCGACTTCAACGAGCTCGCGCGGCAGGAAGCGTTGCCGAGTGAGACGGCGTCGTACGTCCCGAAGATCGCCGCGGCGGCGCTCGTCGCGAACAACCTCGAGCGGTTCGGGTTCGATCAAGTCGAGCTCGTGCGTCCCGTCGACGCCGCCGAGATCGCGGCGCCGCCCGGTTTGTCGCTCAAGACCCTGGCGAAGGCCGCGGGCGTGCCGCTGAAGACGGTGCGGCAGCTCAATCCGGATCTGCTCGGCGACAGGCTGCCGCCGGGGCGGGGCGATTTCCTCGTGAACGTGCCGCCCGAGTCGCTGTCGCGCGCGCACACGATGCTGCCCATCCTCCTGCAGACCGAGCCCATCGTGACCGAGGACGCGGCCGTGCTCGATCCGGTCGATCTCATCGGCGGCCGCGATTTCGTGCGGCGTCGCGCGGCGACGCGCGACAACGACAGCCTGCTCTCGCTCCTGCCTTCGTACAAGAAGCGGCGCGCGCTGCGGGATCCGGTCGAGGAGCTGGCGGCGCAGGCGGGCGTCGGCTCCGCGGCGGACGACGACGAGGGCGACGAGGAGCCGTTCCGGCCGCGCAAGAAGCGCGAGGGTCGCAAGACGTTGCTTTACAAGGTCGGTCCGGGCGACACGCTCATCGGCGTCGCGCGCCAATTCGCGATGGATGTGGAAGACGTGGCGCGGGAAAACCGCCTCGGCGAAGAGGACAAACTCCGCGCAGGATCCATTTTGAGGCTCCGCGTCAAGCCCGGCGTGCTCGGCGCGCTCGATCTCGGCGCAGCCGAGGGAGGTGAGGCGGGCGCCAAGGCCGAGGAGGTGCAGCGTCGCATCATCGATCCCGGGACCCACGCGAACGCGAGCGCGACCAAAGATAAGGACAAGGGTCCTTCCGACGCAGCGCGCGGTACCGAGAAGACGGACGCGCAAAAGGGTCGCAGCGAAGGAAAGAAAGGCTCCCGGAGCCGATCGCGCGGGTGACGTCGGGCCCGGGGTCCTTGTAGGATGCCCGGGCCATGATGCTCGTCGAAGCCAAATCCATCATCAAGCGGCTCACCAAAGTCTGCACCGCTGCGCTCGAGGCGGCGGTCGTCCAATGCGTCAATGCCAGGCATTACGAGGTGACGGTCGAGCACTTGCTGCTCTCGCTCCTCGACGACGCGAACTCCGACATCGCGTTCATCGTGATGCACTACGACCTGGATCCCGCGCGCTTGCGGCAGGCCCTGCAGAGGAGCCTCTCGGATTTGCGCACGGGCAACGCCGGCAAGCCCGTCTTCTCCCCGACGATGCTCGAGTGGATGCAGGACGCGTTCGTCGTCGGGTCGATGGAGTACGGCTACACGAAGGTGCGCAGCGGCGCGCTCTTCGCGCGGCTCGTCAACCAGCCGACGCGCTACTCGATGAGCGGCATCGGCTCGCTGCTCGAAGGCATCTCCCGCGAGGACGTCAAGAACAACCTCCCCAAGATCATCTCGGGTTCGAAGGAAGACGCGGAGACGGCCCCGGGCGGCGGCGCGGGTGCAACGGGCGGCGCGGCGGGCCCCGGCGGGCTGCCGCAGGGCGCGGCGAGCGCGTCGGCGGATTCGGCGCTGGCGAAGTACTGCGTGGACTACACGGGCCGCGCGCGTGCTGGCCAGATCGACCCGATCTTCGGCCGTGAGGGCGAGATCCGGCAGATGATCGACATCCTCGGTCGTCGCCGGAAGAACAACCCGATCATCGTCGGCGACAGCGGCGTCGGCAAGACGGCCCTCGTCGAGGGCATGGCGCTCATGATCGTGAACAACCAGGTTCCGCCGCTCATGCAGGGCGTCGAGATCATGGGCCTCGATCTCGGCCTCCTCCAGGCCGGCGCGGGCGTGAAGGGCGAGTTCGAGAACCGGATGAAGCAGGTCATCTCGGAGATCAAGGGCTCGGCGAAGCCGATCATCCTCTTCATCGACGAGGCGCACACGATCATCGGCGCCGGCAACCAGCAGGGCGCGGGCGACGCGGCGAACCTCTTGAAGCCCGCCCTCGCGCGCGGCGAGCTGCGCACGATCGCGGCCACGACCTGGGCCGAGTACAAGAAATACTTCGAGAAGGACGCGGCGCTCGCGCGGCGTTTCCAGCCCGTGAAGGTGGACGAGCCGAGCGAGGCCGTGGCGATCACGATGCTCCGCGGCCTGCGCCCCAAGTTCGAGGAGGCGCACAACGTCATCGTCTCGGACGAGGCGGTCGTGGCGGCCGTGAAGCTCTCGGCCCGCTACATTTCGGGCCGCCTGCTGCCGGACAAGGCGGTCGATCTCCTCGATACGTGTTCGGCGCGCGTGAAGATTGCGCTCCAGCAGAAGCCCGCGCAGGTCGAGGACATCGAGGTCCGCATCGAGACGCTTTCGTCGGAGCTCGCCGCGCTGACGCGTGATCGCGCCGCCGGCATCCGCCTCCAGGAGGAGGAGCGGATCGAGCAGCTCACGGAGAAAATCGCGAAGTCGAAGGTGGAGCTCGAGAACACGCGCGTCGCCTACGACAACGAGTCCGCGGGCGCGAAGAAGGTGCTCGAGGCGCGCAAGCGCATGAACGAGGCGAAGTCGGACGAGGAACGTGACGCCATCCGCAAGGAGGTCGTGGCGGCCATCGACGAGCTGCACAAGAGCCAGGGCGAGGTGCCGCTGATCCGGCCCGACGTCGACGAGGCGATGGTCGCGGCCGTCGTCAGCGCCTGGACGGGCATCCCCGTCGGCAAGATGGTCGGGGACAGCGTCCGGGCGCTCGTCGAGATGGAGTCGCGCCTCAACGCGCGCATCAAGGGCCAGGGCTACGCCCTCGAGACGGTGGCGAAGGAGCTCCGAGCCGCGCGCGCGGGTCTCAAGCCGCAAAGCACGCCGATGGGCGTCTTCCTCTTCGTCGGCCCGTCCGGCGTCGGCAAGACGGAGACGGCGCTCGCGCTCGCGGACATGCTCTTCGGCGGCGAGCGCATGATGGTCACGATCAACATGTCCGAGTTCCAGGAGAAACACACGACCTCCCGGCTCATCGGCTCGCCGCCCGGCTACGTCGGCTACGGCGAGGGCGGCATGCTGACCGAGGGCGTGCGCCAGAGGCCGTACACGGTCGTCCTCCTCGACGAGTGCGAGAAGGCGGATCCGGACGTGATGAACCTGTTCTACCAGGTGTTCGACAAGGGCGCGCTCACGGACGGTACGGGCCTGCTCGTCGACTTCAAGAACACGGTCATCATCATGACGAGCAACCTCGCCACGGACAAGATCACGAACCACGTGGTCAGCGCGTGGGAAGAGAAACGCGAGCCGGTGATCCGCGAGATCTACGAGGAGATCAAGCCGACCCTGTCCGCGCACTTCAAGCCCGCGCTGCTCGCGCGTATGACCGTCGTGCCGTACGTGCCGATCTCGCCCTCGGCCCTCGGCGAGATCACGCGCCTCAAGCTGAACGCGCTCGTCGATCGCTTGAAAAAGAGCCAGCGCATCGAGGCGACATACACGGACCGCATGGTCGATCTCATCGCGAGCCGGTGCACCGAGGTCGACACGGGCGCCCGCAATATCGACCACATCCTGCGCGCGACGCTCCTGCCGATGTTGTCGCAGGAGATCCTCACGAGGATGGCCGAGGGCGTGATGCCGAAGAAGCTCGTCATCGACATCGACGATCAGAAGAACTTCACGGCGACGTTCCCGGAGTGACCGGGGAAGACCCGCTCGGGGTCAAGGCCCCTCTCGCGCTTGGCGAGGGGGGCCTTTTGGTTTTTGGGCCGACGCTTTCGGCAAAAAGCTAGGCCACTCGTCACACCTTCCGATAAAAAGGAGGGCCATGGCGGCCTCAGCGTCCACCACCTCCTGGAAACGCAAGCGCGCGGCCCTGGCCCTTGCCTCTCTCTCCTTCCTCGGGCTCGGGCTCGGCGCGCTCTCCTCGTTTGCGATCGGCTGCGGATCCGCGCCGCCACCCGCCGCGCCGAAGCCGTGTGACGTTCAGATCGTCACGCTTCGCATCTACGCCGCGGACAACATCAACCCGAACGAGAACCAGAACCCGCGCCCCGTCGTCATCCGGCTGTATCAGCTCAAGGACGAGATGCGGATGCAGAACGCGACGTACGACGAGGTCCTCCTCTCCGACAAGGAGGTCCTCGCGGACGACATCGTCAAGATGGACGAAGTCAGCGTTTTCCCGAACGATCTCGTAGAGGTGAAGTTCGAGCGTGCGAAGGAGGCGAGCACGCTCGGAGGCGTCGCGCTCTTCCACAGCCCCAAGGGGCAGAGCTGGAAGACGTTCTACGCGTTTCCTTTGATGCCAGGCGAGGCCCAGTGCGGCGGCCGCGAGAGCGACGCCGGTGCGCAGGCCGACCCCAAGACTGCCTTCTTCGTCGAGTCCACGAAGATCGACAACGGCAGCGAATTCGACGAATCGATGTTCCCGAACGCGACATCGGTCCGCAGGGTCAACCTCCCCAAGGCGTCGGGCGGCAACGCTCCGCCGAAGGCCGCCGCCCCGGCCCCCTAGGGCCGCGCGGCGAGTTCTGATAAGACTGACCGGGCGATATGATCCACCCGCGCAAGCCCGTCTGGACCGAGGGGCTCTTCATGACCCCTCAGCATCTTCAGCAAGGGGACCAGTACCACGAGGCGCTGCTCCAAGCGCGGACCAACGCGCTTTTGAGTTATCCGTGGGGCGTGATGGGCGTGCAGTTCGACGAGCGCGCCCTCGCCGCGGGACAACTCAAGCTCGTCAAGTGTCACGGCTTCTTCCCCGACGGCACGCCGTTCTTCGTTGGGGATCGCGGCGAGGACGTGGTCGAGGCGCGGCCGCTCGAGGGCGTGTTCCCGGCGGCGCTCGAGGCGCTCGACGTCTTCGTGGCGATCCCGAACGTGCGCGATACGCACCCGAACGTCGCGCTCGATCCGGCGAAGGCGAACCCGGCGATCCGGTTCGTCGCGTCGTCGACGACGGTCCCTGATTTGACGACGGGCCGCAACGACACCTCGGTCGTGTGGGCGCGTTACAACCTCCGTATCCTCTTCGGCACCGAGCCGCGCGACGCGTACCAGACCGTGCGGATCGGACAGCTCGTGCGGGATCGGACGGGCGCGATCGTCCTCAAGAAGAGCTTCATCCCGCCGATCCCGCACATCGGCAGCTCCGACCACATCATGTCGGGGATGCGGCGCATTCTCTCGGCGATGGTGGGCAAGCAGAAGTCGCTCGCCGAGGGGCGCAGGCTTCGCACGGCGGCGTCGGTCGACTTCCAGTTCTCCGACACGGCGAAGTTCTGGATGCTCCACACGCTGAACGCGTTCATCCCCGCCGTCTCGCACATGGTCGATCACGGCAACGCGCACCCCGAGGATTGCTACGTCCTCATCGCGTCGCTGATCGGCGAGCTCTGCACGTTCGCGGCGGACGGCGACCCGACGTCGATCCCGAAGTTCAACTACCTCGATCTCGAGGGCGTGTTCGAGCCGGTCTTCGATCGCGCGCTCACGCTCGTCGCGAGCGTGCTCGCGGAGAACTACACCGTCGTGCCGCTCGAGAAGCGCGAGGACGGCATGTACCTCGGCAAGTTCGAGGATCCGAAGCTCCCGCGCACGCACGAGCTCTTCCTCGAAGCGAAGGGCGCGGACGAAGCGACGTTGCGCGAGCGTCTGCCGCGGCTCCTCAAGATGGGGTCGTGGACGCAGATCGGTTACATCCTGAACGCAGCCATGCCGGGCGTTCGTGTCGCGGTCGAGTACCGGCCCCCGGGCGCGATCCCGGTCAAGCCGGGCGTCATCTACCTCCGCGTCGACCAGGCTGGCGATTACTGGAACGATATCCTCGGCTCTGGCACGATCGCCATCTACCAGCCGATCGACCCGCAGAAGGTCGATCTGCGGCTGATCGCGGTCCAGGGCGGCAAGTGAATGAAGCGCGCGGCTTTTGAGATCATGGGGAGCGCATGAGCCTGTCGCAGTCGATGTATTGGGTCTGCTCGGATGTCCTGTCGCTGATCTTGCAGCTCAGGAACTCTCGAGATTTGCCTGCGCCGGACATCCTTCAGCGCCGCGTCCTGCAGCTCTTCGACACGATGATGCAGAACGGCCGCGAGGCTCGGATCCCCGAGCAGGACATGATCGACGCGAAGTTCGCGCTCGCGGCCTTCGCCGACGAGGTCATCTACCACTCGAGCTGGCCGGGCAAGACGCAGTGGCTCAGTAACCCACTGCAGCTCCAGTTCTTCCAGCTCAACACGGCCGGCGACCAGTTCTTCGTGAACCTGGACAACCTGCACGGCCAGCGCAACCGCTCGCACGTCGCACAAATCTACTTCCTCTGTTTGGCCCTTGGCTTTCAGGGGAAATATCGTCTGCGACACCAGGAGGGGCTCCAGGCGGTGGTGGAGGGACTCGGCAACTACGTGGCGCTGGCGGAGGGCGGGGGAGATCAGCTCTCGCCGAACGCGGAGCGCAAGGACGGCGGCGGTGGCGCCGTTCGTCGCGAGCTGCCGTATCTCTTCATCGCGATCGGGTTCCTCATCCTGGCGCTGATCGTGATCTTCATCCTCTGGCTCATCATCGGCTCGAACGCCGACTCGACTGCTGAAGCCATCAAGCGGCTGCTCGGCGGCGGCAAGTAGAGTCCCGGGGAAGAAGCTCCGGACCGAGGGAGACGTTCCATGTGGCTGTGGATCCTGAGCGCCCTGTTCCTCGCCCTGGTCTGGGGCGTGTGGTTCATCCTGAGACCCACAGGGCCTGGGCCGAGCGCCGAAGTGTTCCCGACGTGGATCCCGATCGCCATCACGGCCGTCGTGGTCCTCGGGCTCGTGGGTCTCGTCGTGTATCGACGGATCCGCGCGGCGCGTGCGGCGCGCGCGCTGGAGAAGGCGATCGCGCAGCAGGCCCAGGAGCAAGCGCTCAACGCGAAGCCCGAGCGGCGTGCCGAGATCCAGGAGCTGCATCGCCAGCTCCAGGAGGGCATCAACGCGCTCAAGTCCTCGAAGCTCGGGGGCGGCACGAACGCGCTGTACTCGTTGCCCTGGTACGTGATGGTCGGCCCGCCCGGCGCGGGCAAGACGACCGCGCTGCGCCACTCGGGCCTCGTGTTCCCGTACCTCGATCCCGCGGGCGGTGGTGTCCGCGGCGTCGGCGGCACGCGCAACTGCGACTGGTGGTTCACGAACGAGGCGATCCTCCTCGACACCGCCGGCCGTTACACGACCGAGGCCGACGACCACGACGAGTGGATGGCGTTCCTCGAGCAGCTCCTCAAGTATCGCCCGGACAAGCCCGTGAACGGCGTCGTCTGCGCGGTGAGCATCTCGGAGCTCGTCGACGCGACGGAGGAGCAGGTCGAGTCGATCGCGAAGAAGGTCCGCGCGCGCATCGACGAGATGCAGTCGACGCTCAAGATGGTCCTGCCCGTCTACGTGATGTTCACGAAGGTGGACCTCATCTCCGGGTTCGTCGAGTTCTTCGGCGACCTCAAGAAGAGCGAGCGCGGCCAGGGCTTCGGCGCGACCGTCAAGCTCGACGCGAACAAGAGCGAGCCCGGCAAGCTCTTCGACGCCGAGTTCGACACGCTCGTCGAGCGCATGCATGACCGCGCGCTCCGCCGCATGGTCACCGAGCGCAACCGTGGGACGAAGGAGAAGGTCTTCCAGTTCCCGCTCGAGTTCGCGGCGATCAAGAGCAACCTCTCGCACTTCCTGAACGTCGCGTTCCAGCCCTCGAAGACGGCGGGTTTGGCGACGCCGATCATGCGCGGTTTCTACATGACGAGCGGCGTGCAGGAGGGCAAACCCCTCGATCGCGTCCTCGGCACGATGATGAGCGCGTTCGGCCTGCGTCCGGCGATCGCGGACGAGTCGTCGACGGCGGGCGCCACGGAGGCGAAGAGCTACTTCCTCCGCGACGTCTTCATGAACGTCATCTTCCCGGACCAGGACATCGCGGCGCGCACCGCGGCCGAGGTCCGGAGGCAGCGGTTCCAGCGCTTCGCGGCGGCGTTCGCGGCGGCGGCGCTCGCGGTCGTCCTGCTCATCCCGTCCGTGATGTCGTTCGCGAACAACCGCGCGCTCGTGGCCGAGACCTCGCGGATCTCGGGCGAGGCGGCGGGCGTGAAGTGGACCGACGGCAGCTCGCCGCTGGAGAAGGTCGACAAGCTCGACAACCTCCGCGCGCACGCCCAGCTCCTCGATCAGTACCGCGAGGAGGGCGCGCCCGTGAGCTACCGCTGGGGTATGTATCAGGGCGACAAACTCTTCGAGCCGACGAAGGACCAGTACATCGCGTCCTTGCGCGAGGGCTTCGTCAAGCCTGTGCGCGCGCGCCTCGAAGAGCGCCTCAACGCGGCGACCGGCGGCAAGTACCTCGAGGAGTACAACGACCTCAAGACGTACCTCCTGCTCGCCGACGAGCACCGGATCCACCTGCTCCCCGAGTCCGAGACGGCGTGGGAGACGGGCAAGCTCCTGCAGCTCTGGACCGACATCCTCCGCCCGACGACGGACATCCCCGAGGCGGACCTCAAGGCGAAGCTCGCGCCGCACGTGAAGTACTACGTCGACCTCCTCCGCCGCGGCGCGATCCGGGGCGAGGAGCTCGACAAGCGCACCGTGGAGCGCACGCGCGACATCCTCGCCCGCGTCGGCCCCACGCAGCGTTACTACGACCGGTTCGTCACCGCGCTCATCGACGAGAAGTACGACGAGAACGGCCCGAACACGCGCGAGAACCTGAAGTACCCGCCCCTCTCGCTCGACGATCTCTTCTCGGATCGCCCCGAGGTGCTGAGCAAGGTGCGGAGCGCGCAGAAGGAGCGCACGAGCAAGTGGTTCGTCGTCCGTGGTCCGTACACGGCGAAGGGCCACGCGCAGGTCGTCGCGAGCCTCGAAGAGGGCATCAAGGTCCTCGATCGCGAGCGCTGGGTCGTGCCACTAACGCAGGAAGAAGAGCGCCAGGGCGACAAGATCGCGCAGGCCCTCGCGCGTGTGCGGCAGGACTACGACGCGCAGTACATCCGCGAGTGGCTCGAGTTCTTCCGGGACATCCTCGTCGAGATCCCGCCGAACAACAAAGAGGCGATCGAGGAGTTCCGTGTTCTCTCCACGCCGGACTGGCCCTACCAGCGCCTGCTCCGCGCGCTCGAGGACAACACGCAGTTCGACGTCCTCGAGAACCAGGCCGAGCAGCAGGTCATGGCGGACGGCGGCGTGCTCGATCAGGTCAAGGAGCGCGTGAAGCGCCGGATCGACTCGTCGTTCAGCACGCGCACCGGCACGAGCGGCCGCCTCTCGCAGCTCGTGAACTTCGGCGGCGGCGGCGCGCCGGGCATCTACGATCCGATCCCGGACAAGTTCCGCTCGATGGTGCGCTTCGGCGTGCCCGAGCAGCCCAAGCAGACCGCGGAGGGCGTGGCTCCGCCGCCTCCGAAGCCGGCCGAGCTCTCGAAGTACATCGGTCACCTCGAGCAGCTCGCAGCCGAGATGGGCGGCATCGAGGACGCTCCGCCTGGCGCGAGCACGCAGGGCGCGCGTGAAAAATTCGGCGAGGCCGTGCGCGAGACCGAAAAGCTCCTGCTCAAGATGGACGAGACGGGCCAGGAGCTCATGACGCCGCTGCTCATGAACCCGCTCCGCCAGGCCTACAAGGCCGTCATGCGCAGCGCCGGCGGGTCGGCGAGCGGGCTTTGGGAGGTCGTCGTTTGGCCGCCCTTCCGCGAGAACATCAAGGATCGGTATCCGTTTGATCTCGCGGCGTCGCGTGACGCTTCGTTCGAGGACGTGATCGCCTTCTTGAAGCCGAAGGAGGGCATCCTCTGGGGCTTCTACGAGCAGCACCTCAACGACTTCCACATCCGCGTGGGCCACGACTTCATTCCGAAGGGCGGCCTCGAAGGTCGTCCGAAGCCGGCGAAGCCGTTCACGCCCTTCAACGCGATGCTTTATCCCTGCCTGCACAAGGCGCACGAGATCACCGAGGCCCTGTGGCCGAGCGGCGGCGGCGACAAACCGCAGGTGACGTTCCACGTCAACCTGAAGACGGTGAGCCCGATCGTCAGCGAGGTGCTCTTCGAGATCGACGGCCAGAAGCGCCAGTACCGGAACGAGAAGGAGTTCTGGCACACGTTCACCTGGCCGGGCGAGAAGCAGACCGGCGCGCGCCTGCGCGTGCGTGGCGCGGGCGGGCTCGACGAGGAGCTCGTGCGGGAAGGCCCCTGGGGCATCTTCCGCTTGTTCGAGGCGGGCACGACGACGGCCGAGAAGGACAAGGACAGCGTGTTCACGGTGACGTGGCAGATGACCGCGCCTCCCGTGACGGTGACGATGGAAGTGCGCCCCACCCGCGCCAATCATCCATTCGTCAACAGCTTCTTCCGCGCGACCAACTGCCCCCCCAGCATTGGCGACAGCTTCGGCGGCAAGAAGGGTTCTTGAGATGGTGTTCCACAGGCGCCGCGTAGCAGCCTGTGGAATGCCCTCCCAGGGTTCGCCCGCGGCAGCACGCCCCCTTGTAAAAACAGGGGGCTCGTGTATTTGTGAGCCGGGCCGGTGATGTTCTGGCGAAAGAAGAAGGGTCCTTCGAGTCCCCCGCAGATTGGCTGCTTCGGCAAGCTGCCTGCGACGGGTGATTTCATCCGCTTCAATGCCGGCGGAGACGAGCTCGCGGCGTTCGATCGCTGGCTCGGCGGGGGCCTCGATTTCGCGCATCGCGCGCTCGGCTCCTCGTTCGACGCGGCGTACCAGCCTTCCGTCGGGCTCTTCATCTTTCACGGTGAAGGCAAAGGCGACGAACCTCCCACGCGCGGCATGGTCGGCGCCTGGGCCGCGAGCGGCGACAACGCGGGTCGTACGTACCCGATGGTCGTTTTTGCTTCGTACGATTACGGCCAGCTCGTGTCGGCTGGCGCGTCGCTCCCGATCGCGCTCTGGTCGCTGCTCGCCTCGTCGTACGAGGTCGCCACGAGCGGGCGAACGCTCCCGGTCGACGCGTTCGTCGATCGCGTCTCGCGCATCGTCCCTCCTTCGCTCGACGACGCGGACGCCGCGGGCGCCGGGTATCGCTCGTGGCTCACCACGCAGTCGATGAAGGCGCTGTGGGAGACGGGCTTCGGCACGGATGCGGGCCGCTTCTGGGTCTTGCAGAACGTCTTCGCGTCGGTCGAGCCGTTCATCGGTCAGGAGAACCCGAAGACGGGGCTCTGCATTCGCCTCCCGCTCGGCGCGGGCGACGCGTACGCGGCGGCGGTGTGGATGGACATGACGCTCCGCCTCTCGCGCTGGAAGAACACGCTGCTCAATGCCTTCTGGGTTCCGCAGCAGACGATGCTCCTCCACCTCGGTCCGCCGCACGTGGCCTCGTTCCGTGAGCTCATCGCGCCGACGGGTTATGCCGATCACGTGGTGGAGCTCTGCCGTCCTCCGACGGTCGACGAGCCCACCTCGCGCCGTGCCCTTGGCGTGCAGCTCGACGCCCTCGTGGCGCGCTCTGAGCTCACGATCTCGGGCTTCCTCGACGGCCTCTCGCAATAACGCGCCCCGCGCCCGAACGACGCGCGTTTCGTTCGAGGCGCGCACACGTGGTGCGAACCTGCGCGACCCGCGGGTATGATGCCGTCCATGGCGGCGAGTGACGCGGTGGAAGCGGCAAAGAACCGAGTGTCGGCGTTGATCGAGCCGATCTCGGGGGGAGTTGGGCAGGACGTCTCGTACGACGAGCTCTTCGAGGCGATCAAGGCCGAGGTCGACAAGGCGCAGTCCCTCGAGGGCGGCAAGATCGACTGGGCGAAGATCGTGACGAACGCCGAGGAGCTGCTCAGCGAGAAGTCGAAGGACTTTCGCCTCGCGGTGTATTACGCGGCGGCGAAGGCGCACACGGACGGGGTCCAGGGCGCGGTCGATGGGCTCGTGGTCATCAACGAGCTGAACACGGCGTTCTGGGACAAGATGTATCCGCCGATCAAGCGCCCGCGCACGCGCGGCAACTTGATGAGCTGGTACGGCGATCAGGTCGCGGCCGCGGTCGGGACCTTCAGCCCGACCGCGAAGGACGCGGACCTCGTCGGCGCGCTCGAGCAACAGACCCGCCAGCTCGACGGAGAGCTCCGGGACAAACTCGGCGACGCGTACCCGGGCATGGGGTCCTTGCGCGAGTCGTCGCGGCGCATGCTCGCGAGTGTCCCGAAGGAAGCTCCGCCACCGCCACCGCCGCCGCCGCCGCCTCCTCCGCCGCCACCGCCGCCGCCGCCGCCGCCGCCTCCTCCGCCCGTCGAGCGTGCTGCGCCGCCTCCGCCGACGGCCGTCGCGCGCCCGGCGCCGCCTCCGCCTGCGTATTCCGCGCCGGCCGTGGAGACGGCGCCGGTCGAAGTGCCGGATGGAACGGCCATCACGGACGCGGACTCGGCGAACGTGGTGCTCGATCAGGTGAGCACCTTGCTCATGCGCGCGGGTGATGCGCTGCGCGCCGCCGATCCTTCGAGCGCGTTCGCGTATCGCATGAGCCGCACCGGGCTCTGGCTCTTCATGCAGCAGGATCCGCCAGCCGAGGGCGGACAAACCTACCTGCCTTCGCCGCCGGATCACGTGCGCGGCGCGTTCGACGGCATGGCCGAGGCGAGCAACTGGGATGGGATCCTCGCGTCGGTCGACGAGGTCGTATCGGAGCATCGGCTCTGGCTCGATCCGCACCGGCACGTCTCGAATGCGCTCGGAGAGCTCGGGTATACGGACGCGAAGCTCACGCATTTGCGCGAGGTCGCGCTCCTCTTGCAGCGCGCGCCGACGCTCGTGGAGTTCACGTTCAACGACGGCGTCCCGCTCGCCGACGATCTCACGAAGGCCTGGATCGACGCCGAGGTTCGTCCGGTCCTCGGATCGGGCGGTGGTGGGGGCGGTGGTGGCGCGGCGGCGGGCGGCGCGCCGGGAGGCAAGGGGTTCCGCGCGCTCGACAAGGCGATCGGCGAGGCGCGGAACCTCATCGAGAATGGCGATCCGCTCGGGGCCATCCAGGCCGTGGCGAAGGTCGCGGGGCAGGCGGTCACGCCGGTCGACAAGTTCCGCGGCAAGCTCGCGATCGCGCAGGTTTGTCTGCAGCTCGGGCAGCTCGCGATCGCGCGCGCGCAGCTCGACGGGCTCGAGCGCATGGCGAAGCAGCACAAACTCGACGAGTGGGATCCGGAGCTCTGCGCGGAGCTTTATGGGGCGCTCTACACGGCGCTCCGCGGGTTGAACCAGGGATACGAGGTGAGCGAGGAAGCGCGTAAGCGCGAGAACGAGGCGTTCGAGCGTCTCTGCGAGCTGGACGCCGCGGCGGCCTTCCGCATCTCGATCACCTGAGCGCCCGCGTAGTGAAACGAGGGAACTCGTTCGGAAAGATAACGATGGACGAGGTCGGGGTAGTTTGCGGTATTCTCGGGCCGCCAGTCGAGGTGGGCCCCGACCTGACGGCAATCACGTATTCAACGTAGGGCGGCTCGGAAAGGCCGCTCGGAGCATGTAGCTCCCAAGCGTAGGGGAAAGGAGCCTTCCGCGATGAAAGAAGGATCAGTCGCGCCGAAAGAACGCGTGAACATCACGTACAAGCCAGCGACGGGGAACGCGAAGGAAGAGGTCGAGCTCCCGCTGAAGCTCCTCATGCTTGGCGACTACACCATGCGCCCCGACCCGACGCCGCTCGAGGATCGGAAGCCCATCAACGTCGACAAGGACAACTTCCAGAAGGTGATGGCGGAGCAGAAGCTCTCGCTCAACATGGCGGTCAAGGATCGCCTGTCGGAGAACGAGGACAACGAGCTCAACGTCAACCTCAAGTTCCGGCGTTTGTCGGACATGGAGCCTGCGGCGATCGCCAACCAGGTGCCCGAGCTGAAGAAGCTGCTCGAGCTCCGCGCCGCGCTCACCGCGCTGAAGGGGCCGCTCGGAAACGAGAAGGCGTTCCGCAACAAGATTCAGACGATCTTGAACGATCCGGCCCAGCGCAACCGGCTCATCAACGAGCTCGGCCTGAAGCAGGGGGAGGAGTAACCGATGGCTTCCGAGCATCAGGCGCAAGGCGGCGCGGGCGTACAGACGCTCGAAGGTGGCAGCCTTCTCGACGACATCCTCTCGGAGACCAAGATGGCTCCGGGCGACGAGGGCTACGAGGTCGCCAAGCGCGGCGTCCAGGCCTTCATCGCCGAGCTCATCGCGCCGAAGCGCGAGGGCGAGAAGGTCGACAAGGCCCTCGTCGATGCGCTGATCGCGGAGATCGACGCGAAGCTCTCGCGCCAGATCGACGAGATCCTCCACCACCCGACGTTCCAGAAGCTGGAGTCGGCGTGGCGTGGCCTCAAGTTCGTCGTGGACCGCACGGACTTCCGCGAGAACGTCAAGGTCGAGCTTTTGAACTGCTCGAAGGAAGACCTGCTCGCCGATTTCGAGGACGCCCCCGAGGTGCCCAAGAGCGGCCTTTACAAGCTCGTCTACTCGGCGGAGTTCGGCCAGTTCGGCGGCCGTCCCTACGGCGCGATCATCGCGAACTACGAGTTCGGCCCTGGCCCGCAGGACATCAGCCTCCTGCAGAAGTGCGCCTCCGTCGCGACGATGTCGCACGCGCCCTTCATCGCCGCGGCCGGCCCGCAGTTCTTCGGCCTGAAGGACTACCTGAACCTGCCGAACCTGAAGGACCTCAAGGCGCTCTTCGAAGGCCCGCAGTACACGAAGTACAACGCCTTCCGCGAGACCGAGGACTCCCGCTACGTCGGCCTCGTGATGCCGCGTTTCCTCCTCCGCCTCCCCTACGGCGCGAACACCGTGCCCGTGAAGGAGTTCAACTACGAGGAGAACGTCATCGGCCAGCACGATTCGTACTGCTGGGGCAACGCCGTCTTCGCGTTCGCGACGCGCCTGGCGGACAGCTTCGCCAAGTACCGCTGGTGCCCGAACATCATCGGCCCGCAGGCGGGCGGCTCGGTCGAGAACCTGCCGCTCCACCAGTACGAAGCGATGGGCGAGATCCAGACGAAGATCCCCACCGAGATCATGCTCACGGAGCGCCGCGAGTACGAGCTTTCGGAGGAGGGCTTCATCGGCCTCACCTACCGCAAGGACTCGGACAACGCGTGCTTCTTCTCGGCGAACAGCGTGCAGAAGCCGAAGTACTTCGGCCAGAGCGAGGAGGGCCGCGCCGCCGAGCTCAACTATCGCCTCGGCACGCAGCTCCCGTACATGTTCATCATGGCCCGCATCGCGCACTACCTGAAGGTGCTGCAGCGCGAGCAGATCGGTACGTGGAAGGAGCGCGCCGATCTCGAGAAGGAGCTCAACGACTGGATCTCGCAGTTCGTCGCCGATCAGGACGTCGTCTCGGCGAGCATCCGCGGCCGTCGCCCCCTCCGCAAGGCGCGTATCATCGTGACCGAGGTCGAGGGCAACGCCGGTTGGTACAAGGTCGACATGCAGGTGCGCCCGCACTTCAAGTACATGGGCGCATTCTTCACGTTGAGCCTCGTCGGCAAGCTCGACAAGGAATGAGCCGCTTCGGCTGATTCCGACAAACGCGAAAGGCCGGCTCGAAAGAGCCGGCCTTCGTGTTTTTGTGATTCGCGTGGGCGAGGGCGGGGGACCGGCGCGCGCCGGCCCCCGTGATCGATCAGCCGACGAGGAACTCGAGGGAAAACTCTTCCAGGGCGACGCCGAGGAAGCGGCGCGGGCGGATCGTGACGGCGACCGCGGTGCCGTCCGAGGTCGCGTGCGCGTTCACCACGATCTCCAAGCTGCCGGGCTTGGCGTCCTCGAAGAGCGCCCAGAGCGAGCGATCCACGAGCGATTTTGCCTCGGAGGGCGCGACGTTCGCGGGCAAACGGCCGGCGATGACACGCAGGAACTGGACGATCCGGGCCACGAAGAGCTGATCGACCAAGGAGACCCGTTCGAGCCGCGCTTCGGGCTCCGTCGAGGCGCTGTCGTACGTGCGCTTGGGCGGCGGGACGTAGGACGTCGGGGCTGCGAGCACATAGACCGCGTCGCTGTTCGGGGCCGACGCGAGGAGGAGCACGCCTGCCTTGGAGAGCTCGCGTTGCGAGTCTGTCGAGACGAATGCTTGCGTCGGGATCGCGACGACCTCGGCGTCGTCGACGTGCCCCCGCACCTCGTG
Source organism: Polyangium sorediatum (assembly GCF_029946465.1). Lineage (NCBI taxonomy): Bacteria > Pseudomonadati > Myxococcota > Polyangiales > Polyangiaceae > Polyangium > Polyangium sorediatum. The sequence goes on along the minus strand of NZ_JARZHI010000031.1, from coordinate 90,093 downwards.
GATCGTGAGGTTTTCGAGCGTGCCGCCGCTCCTGGCGCCCACGACCCGGCATGGCCAGCGCGTCTCGCGGAAGCTCTGCGTGACGAGCGCGCCCACGCCGTAGGCCGGCGCGATCCAGACCATCGCGCCCTCGTCTGCGGGCTCTTCCTTGATGACGGCCTCGCGCACGCGCGAGGTCGACTTGTCGTAGGCGGCGCGCGCGAGGATGCCGTTCATCGCCATCGTCACCCAGCGCATCGCGGGCTTCTGCGCCGTCGATTGCCAGCGCACCTGATCCGGCGTGGAGAAGAGGGCGATCTTGTTGTCGAGCCGTTCGAGATCGCCGAGCTGATCCAGGCCGAGGAGCGCGTGCGACGCGTTCAGCACGACGGGCACGGTCTGCGATTCGGCGACGCGGGCGATCTCTTCGAGCTGGGCGAGCGTTGCGGAGGTGCCGGTGATCGTGATGTCCACGATCGCGCAGGAGACCGGGGGCTCGCCGCCGGCGTTGTGGCGGACCGCGCGTTCGAGCGCCATCGCCGCGAGCTCGGGCCGCGCGCAGACGACGTCGATCTTGAGGCCCTTCGTCCCCTTCGAGCGATCGGCGAAGAGCTGGAGGCCACGCCAGGCCTCCTCCAGGCGGCGCACCTCGGGGTGCTGGAGGATCGCGCCGAGCTGCGCGCCGATGGCCTTCTCGACGCGCTGGATGGCCTCTTGCGGGCTGAAGCGGGCCGAGCTCGACTTGCCGGCGTTCGCGACGGCCGAGATGAGCGCGCCGAAGCGGGCGTCGGCGGCGGGGGCCTGCGGCCGCGTGGGCACGACGGGCGCGGGCGCCGACTCGGCGCGGCTCGGACCGGTCTCGACCATGTCGAGGATCGAGGCCACCGACGCGTCGGTCGTGCTCTGCGCGGGCGCGGAGAACGCGGCGGCGCGGGGCGCGCTGCCGGCTTCCGAGACGAGGCGGAGGACGTCGCGCACGAAGGGCGAACCGTTCCAGATCCGGTCGAGCTCGACGCGGGCTTGATCACGATCGATGGTGCCGTCGCGGAGCTTCTCCAGCGTCAGCTTGCCGTCGAGCAGCGAGCGGAGGAGCGGGACCTCGGCGAGCAGTCCATCGGGCCGGAAGCTCTTGAGGCTCGTCGGCGCGAGATCGACGCGCGCGCGGTTGCCCTCGGCGAGCACGCTCGGCACCTCGAGGGCGACGCGCGGGCGCAGGCGCGTGAAGAGGTCGTCGAACGCGAGCGGATCGACCCGCACCGCGAGCTCGGGCGCGCTGGCGCCGGCGTTGTGCTCGTCGCGCGGCAAGAGATCCGCGACGACGAGCACGCGGAGCGGCAGGAGCGGCCCCTCGACCTGCTCCATTTGCTCGGGGCTCTCTTCGCCCACGTTGAAGTTCATCCCACCCTTCATGAAGCCCTTCGTTTCGGCGGCCATGGCTGCGAAGTGTAGGGGGGGAGCGCGCGCGGGAGAAGCGGCAATCGCGGGGCCTGAATCACGGCTCTGCGGCTTTCTTTGACGCGGGCCGGGCCCTGCTAAGCTCCGCGCCCATGCGTGGCCCTGCGAACGCCGAGGACCCCTCGACGACGTCTCCGCGGCGTGGATCGATCCGACTCGGCCTGCTCGGGTGTGGCACGGTGGGAGGCGGCGTGCTCGAGCTTTGCGCGGCGAACGCGCGGTGGCTCGAAGGCCGGGTCGGCGCGCCGCTCGAAGTGCGCCGGGTGCTCGTCCGTGATCCCGGGAAAGAGCGCGTCGCCGCTTGTGATCCGCGCTGGATCACCACGCGCCCCGAGGACGTCGTCGACGACCCGGAGATCGACGTCGTCGTCGAGGTCATGGGCGGCGAGGGGGCCGCGCTCGAGCTCGTGGAGCGCGCGATCTCGGCGGGGAAAGGCGTCGTCACGGCGAACAAGCTGCTCCTGGCCAAGCATGGGCCGCGCCTCGTCGACCTCGCGATCGCGCGCGGGACCGATCTCGCGTTCGAGGGCGCCGTCGGCGGCGGCATCCCCATCATCCGCACCTTGCGCGAGGCGTTCGCGAGCGACTGGGTCGAGCGGCTCGTGGGCATCGTCAACGGCACCTGCAACTACGTGCTCGGGCGCATGCGCGAGGGCGGGCTCGGCCTCGACGCGGCGGTGCGCGAGGCCCAGGCGAAGGGGTATGCCGAGGCCGATCCCTCGCTCGACACGGGCGGCCACGACGCCGCGCACAAGCTCTGCGTGCTGGCGATGCTGGCCTTCGGCGCGCGTGTCCCGGCGAGCGCGCTCCACGTCGAGGGGATCGAGGGGATCGAGGAGCGGGATCATCGGTATGCCGAGCGCTTCGGCTACGTGATCAAGCACCTCGCGATCGGCCGTGATTTCGGCGACGTGATCGAGCTCCGTGTCCACCCGACGCTCATCCCGAAGACGAGCGTGCTCGCGAACGTGTCGGGCGTCTTGAACGCGATCCTGCTCGAAGGCCGCGCGCTTGGCCCGTGCATGCTTTATGGCCGCGGCGCCGGCGATCTGCCGACGGCCGTGAGCGTGGTGAGCGACATCCTCGACGTCGCGCGCTCGATCGTGGCGGGCGCGTCGGGGCTGCTCACGCGGGGCATTGCGATGGAGCCGCGCCCGCTCAAGCCTCAGGAAGACGTCGAGACGCGGTATTACCTGCGCCTCTCGGCGCCGGAGCGGCCGGGGCTCATGGCGCGGATTGCGGGCGGGCTCGGGGAGCTTGGCGTGAGCCTGGAGCAGATGGTGCAGCCGGAGCGCCCTGTGACGCCGGGTGATCCTGTGGACATCGTGGTCCTCACCCACGTGGCGCGGGAAGGGAACGTGACGGCTGCGCTCGAACGGATGCGCGCGGAGGGCCTCTTCGCCGCGCCGCCGCGTCTGTATCGCATCGAGGTCTCGTGACGACCTCGCACCTGGATCCCGATGCGCCGCTTGGCGTCTTCGACTCCGGCCTCGGTGGGTTGACCGTCGTGCGCGCGCTTCGTGCGCGCTGCCCCGCGGAGGACATCGTTTACCTCGGCGACACGGCGCGTGTGCCTTACGGCACGCGATCGGCGGAGACGGTCGTGCGGTATGCGCTCGGCTGCGCGCGGGTCCTCGTGAATCGCGGCGTGAAGGCGATCGTGGTCGCGTGCAACACCGTGAGCGCCGTTGCGCTCGACATGTTGCGCGTCGAGCTCGACAGGCCCGTGCTCGGCGTGATCGTGCCGGGCGCGCGGGCGGCGGTGGCGGCGGCGGAGGGCGGGGCGGTGGGGGTGCTCGGCACGACCGGCACGATCACCTCGGGCGCGTATCCGCGTGCGGTGGCTTCGCTCTCCACGCGGACCGAGGTGTTTGGCCAGCCTGCGCCGCTGCTCGTCTCGCTGGCGGAGGAGGGGTGGCTCGAAGGGGAGGTGCCGCGGCTCGTCTCGCAGCGTTACCTCGAACCACTCGTGCGCGCGGGGGCGCGCTGCGTGGTCCTTGGATGCACGCATTTCCCCCTGCTCCAGCACGTGATCGAGGCGGAGGCGGCTTTGCTTGCGGGCAAGCCGATTCCGATTGTGGACAGCGCGTCGGCGACGGCGGACGACGTCTCGGCGTTCCTCGCCGAGCGCGGACAACACACGTCGCGGACTTCGCGGGGCAAGCTCGAGCTCTTCGTGACGGACCTCCCGAAGAGCTTCTCCACGGTCGCCGAGCGATTCCTGGGCGAGCCGCTCGGCGACGTGCACCAGATCGATCTCTGACCGCCCGTTGCAAAGGCCGCATCGCGGCCTTTGCACCCTCGGTCCAGGCCGTGCCTGGTCCGGGTCCAGGGGTGGACAACCCCTGGTCGGGGTCCGGGGTGAAACCCCGTCGCACCGCTCTAGAACTGGTGGGCCTCCGTCGACTCGTTCAGCGCGAGGGTCGAGGCGAGGCCGCCCGAGACGACCTGCGCGACCTGATCGAAATAACCCGTGCCCACCTCGCGCTGGTGGCGCGTGGCTGTGTAGCCGGCCTTCTCGGCGGCGAACTCGGCTTGTTGCAGCTCCGAGTAGGCGCTCATGCCGCGCACTTTGTACTCGCGGGCGAGCTCGTACATCCCGTGGTTCAGCGCGTGGAAGCCGGCCAGCGTGACGAACTGGAACTTGTAGCCCATGGCGCCGAGCTCGCGCTGGAACTTCGCGATCGTCAGATCGTCGAGGTTCTTCTTCCAGTTGAACGACGGCGAGCAGTTGTAGGCGAGCAGCTTGCCCGGGAACTTTTCGTGCACGCCCTCGGCGAACTTGCGCGCTTCGTCGAGGTCCGGCGTGCTCGTCTCGCACCAGATCATGTCCGCGTAGGGCGCATAGGCGAGCGCGCGCGCGATCGCGGCGTCGAGCCCGCCCTTGAACTGGAAGAACCCCTCGGGCGTGCGCTGCCCCGTCAGGAACGGGCGATCCCGCGGATCCACGTCGCTCGTCAGCAGCTTCGCGCTGTCGGCGTCCGTGCGGGCCACGAGGAGCGTCGGCACGCCCATCACGTCCGACGCGAGCCGCGCGGCCACCAGCGTCCGGACGAACTGGCTCGTCGGCACCAGCACCTTGCCGCCCATGTGGCCGCACTTCTTCTCCGAGGCGAGCTGGTCCTCGAAATGTACACCGGCGGCGCCGGCCTCGATCATCCCCTTCATCAGCTCGAAGGCGTTCAGCGGACCGCCGAAGCCGGCCTCTGCGTCGGCCACGATCGGCGCGAGCCAGTGCCGCTCGCGTTTGCCCTCGGCGTGCTCGATCTGGTCGGCGCGGAGCAGGGCTTGGTTGATCCGGCGCACCACGCTCGGGACGCTGTTCGCCGGGTAGAGACTCTGATCCGGGTACATCTCGCCGGAGAGGTTTGCGTCCGCTGCGACCTGCCAGCCGCTCAGGTAGATCGCCTTCAGCCCGGCGCGCACCTGCTGCATGGCCTGGTTGCCCGTCAGGGCGCCGAGCGCTGCCACGTAGTCCTCGGTGTGCAGGAGCTCCCAGAGCCGCTGCGCGCCGAGCTTCGCGATCGTGTGCTCGATGTGGAACGAGCCGCGTAGCCGCTCGACGTCGGCCTCCGTGTACGGACGGGCGATGCCCTCCCAGCGGTTCGGCACGAGGCCATTGCTGGGGACGGCGGACGATCGAACGGGCAGCGGGTACGCGACGGACATGGGTCTCTCTCCTTCAGCGGTTCATGCAGCGACGGGCGACGTGTCGGTTTCCCCCGCCAACCTGGAAGACAGGGCGAGGAGACGTTCGTACGCGGGCAGCGTGAGGAACTCCTCGAGCTCGTCCGAGGTGCTCAGCGTCGTGAAGAGCTCGCGGGCTTCCTCGAAGCGACCGTGGGCGAAGGCCTCGGCGCCGCGCTCCTTCGCGAGCTCTTCCATCGTCTCGTCGATCGTCCGGATGAGCCGCGCGTGATCGAGCGGCGTGCCCTCGACGGACACGCCGTGGTGGTGCCACTGCCAGACCTGCGCGCGGCAGATCTCGGCCGTCGCGGCGTCCTCCATCAGGTCGTAGAGCGGCACGCATCCCACGCCGCGTAGCCATGCCTCGATGTAGAGGATGCCGACCTTGATGTTGTGCCGCAGCCCCGCCTCCGTGCGCGGACCGTCGGGGACACGCAGCAGATCCTCCGCGAGGACCCGCACGTCTTCGCGCTTCACGTCGAGCTGGTTGGGTCCGTCCATGTGCGCGTCGAAGATCTGCCGCGCGATCGGCACGAGCCCCGGGTGCGCGACCCACGTCCCGTCGTGTCCCGCGTGCACCTCGCGGAGTTTGTCCGCTCGGACCTTGTCCAGGGCGGCGCGTCCACGCGCCTCGTCGCCTTTGATCGGGATCTGCGCGGCCATTCCGCCCATCGCGTGGGCGCCGCGGCGGTGGCACGTCTTGACGACGAGGTCCGTGTAGGCCTTCAGGAACGGACGATCCATCGTGATGAGGCCACGGTCTGGCAGGATGAATGCCGGGTCCGCTCCGAGCTTCTTGATGAAGCTGAAAATGTAGTCCCAGCGGCCGCAGTTCAGCCCGGCCGAGTGCTCGCGCAGCTCGTAGAGGATCTCGTCCATCTCGAACGCAGCGGGCAGCGTCTCGATGAGCACGGTGGCGCGAAGGGTGCCGGGCGGCAGATCCATCTCGGCCTGCGCGCGCAAAAAGACGTCGTTCCAGAGGCGCGCCTCGAGGTGGCTCTCGAGCTTCGGCAGGTAGAAATAGGGGCGCTTGCCGCGCTCCACGAGGGCGCAGGCGTTGTGAAAGAAGTACACGCCGAAATCGAAGAGCGACCCGGGCACGGGCAGACCGTCCACGAGCACGTGTTTCTCCGGCAGATGCAGCCCACGCGGTCGAACGAAGAGGACGGCCGTTCGCTCGCCGAGCGTGTACGACTTGCCCGACGTGGGATCGACGTAGCCAATCGAGCCCCGCACGGCGTCGGCGAGATTTTTTTGCCCTTCGACGAGGTTCGCGAATGTCGGCGACGTCGCGTCTTCGAAGTCGGCCATGAACACGTTCGCGCCGGAGTTCAGGGCATTGATGATCATCTTCCGATCGACGGGGCCGGTGATCTCGACGCGGCGATCCTGGATGTCGTCGGGGATGGCCGCGACGGACCAGGGGGCGGCGCGGAGCTCGGCCGTCTCTTCGAGGAAATCGGGGCGCTCGCCGGCGAGGAAACGCGCGCGCCGCTCGGCTCGCCGGGCGAGGAGCGCGTCGATGCGCCCGCGAAAGGTGCGCGTGAGATCGGCCACGAAGCGAAGCGCCTCGGGCGTGAGCACATCGCCCTGGGAGGGGGTTTTCGGACCGAGGGTGGCGACCTGCGAGGAGGTTCCGTGCATGACTCAACGCTCCGCGTCCAACGCTGCGCGTCGTGACATAAGAACTATTTGGCGTTTGCCTTCTGTCGTCAATGAACGAAACAAATTCATGATGTTACGTATGTATGGTTCCAACGTTTGACTTGCGGTCACGCTTGTAAAGATTGTAAACTCCCCTTGGCGGTCACCGAGCAAACCGCAAGAGCTCCGCCGCTTTGCGCTATGGCCGAAAATACGATGCTGGGCGGAAAGGTGAGGGCACTGCGTCGACGCGAAAACATGACGCAAGGCCAACTCGCCGACCGGCTGGGGATCTCCCCGAGCTACCTCAACCTGATCGAGAACAACCGGCGCCCCCTCACAGCGCCCATGCTCATCAAGCTGGCGCAGCTCTTCGAACTCGACCTGTCCACGTTCGGGACAAGCGGAGACGCCTCGATCGTCTCCGACCTGCGCGAAGCCTTCGGCGATCCGCTCTTCGACAACCACAACGTGACGACGAGCGATCTGAAGGAGCTCGCAGGAAGCTCACCCGCCCTCGCAAAAGCCGTGATCTCCCTCTATCGCGCCTATCGCGATACCCGAGAATCCGCCGAAACCCTCTCCGAGCGGCTCGAAGGCGGCGAGGGCGTGGCCGGCATGGAGCCCACGCGATTGCCCACGGAAGAGGTCAACGACCTGATCCAGCGGCACATGAACCACTTCCCCACGCTCGAAGACGCCGCCGACGAAGTCCGCGCCCGCAGCCGGCTCGAATCCGACGACGTCTACCGTTCCCTCGTACGTCACCTCGATCAAGAGCACGGCGTCGAAGTCCGCCTGCTACACGTCGCCGACGAGCGCAAAGCCATGCGCCGCTACGATCGCGAAGCAAGGCGCCTCAGCCTGTCCGAGCTCCTGCCGCCGCGCAGCCGGCGCTTCCAGCTCGCACACCAGATCGGTCTGCTCGCCGCAAGCGACACCATCGACAAGCTGCTCGAAAGCGAGAGCGGTCTCTCCAACCCCGAATCCCGCGCCCTCGCCCGCGTCGCCCTCGCCAACTACTTCGCCGCCGCGCTGCTCATGCCCTACGTGCCGTTCCACGAGGCCGCGCGCGCCGAGCGATACGACATCGAGCTCCTGGCCCACCGCTTCGGCACGAGCTTCGAGCAAGTCTGCCACCGGCTGACCACCCTGCGCCGCCCAAGCGCAGAAGGCGTGCCCTTCCACTTCCTACGCATCGACATCGCCGGCAACATCTCCAAACGCTTCAGCGGCTCAGGCATCCGCTTCGCCCGCTTCAACGGAGCCTGCCCCCGCTGGGCCGTCCACACAGCCTTCCTGACCCCAGGCATGATCCGGGTGCAGCTCTCCCGCATGACCGACGGGACAAGGTACTTCTGCATCGCAAGGACCGTACGCAACGATCGAGGCGGCTACCACGCCCCCCACTCGATGCTCTCCGTAAGCATCGGCTGCGAAGCAAGGTTCGCCAAAGAACTCGTCTACTCCGACGGCGTCGACGTGGAGAGCCACGAAGCCCTCGTCCCCGTCGGCGTAACCTGCAGGCTCTGCGAGCACCACGACTGCGAGCAACGCGTCTTCCCACCGATGCAGCACCCGCTCCGCATCGACGAGAACCTACGCGGCGTGAGCTTCTTCGGGCCGACGCCGAAGCGATGAGGTGAGGGGCAGCGTAGCGCCGGGGTTTCACCCCGGACCCCGACCAGGGGTTGTCCACCCCTGGACCCGGACCAGCCAGGGGCTGGACCCGGGTTCGATGAACTGCGCGATGCGCAGTTCATCGAACGGGCGCGGACAAGGTGGGGGACGGGTCTGCCAGCCAAGGTCGCGGCGCGGACAAGGTGGGTGACGGGTCTGCCAGCGAAGGCCGCGGCGCGGACCGAGGCCCGGGGGGAGACGGCGAGGTCAGCGAGGCGCTCGGCTTCGATAGGTTCTCACCGAGCCGTTGCTTCTGCGCGTTGTCGGCAGGCGACATCGGTCCTCGTGCTCGTCTGTTCTGCGCCGCGACAAGCCACGGCTGCGCCACAGGGCATCGGTCACGAAGTCGGACAAGGTTCGTCCGCGCAGAAGGGCAAGCGTCTCGCCGCCAGACACATGGCGAGGCGTGTTCCCCGTGGAAGGTCGAGCCGCGAGACAAGGGCCGGAGGCGGCCGAGGGGCCTTGTCGAGCCGCCAGGCATCGCGCGTCAGCCCTCGACGGGCCTTGTCACGGAGGATGACCCGAAAGGCTCCAGGTCGACGTCAGGGGTACGGGCAACGTCCCTCGGACCGTCGCCCAGCGGAAGCATCGGTTGCGCTGCCGAACAAGCACCGAAGGCGGCAGAGGGCACATGTCCGGCCGGCGTCCAGATCTCGCCCGCTCGCTCCGCCGCTTGCCCGAGCATGGATCTGCATGCGGGCCGCCGCGCCGGGTCTTGTCCCGGACCACGCGAGGGCTCGTGCGCATCGACCACGAGGTGATCGATGCGCCAACACCCCTCAGATGCCGACGATCGCGGAGAGCGCCGTTTCGAGTTCGCTCATGCGCGTCTTCGCGCGCCCTTCGGCCGCAGAGAGCGCCTCGCCCGGCGTGATGGGCTCACGGATGTCGAAGTAGAATTTGATCTTGGGCTCGGTCCCGCTCGGCCGCGCGATGATGCGACTGCCCCCCTCGAGATCCAGCGCGATCATGTTGCTCTTCGGGAGCGTGAGCGGCTCGGTCCGCCCATCCGGGAGCGTGCGGACCTGCGCCTGGAAATCCGAGAGCGCAAGCACAGCGAGCGCACCCACGCGCGAGGGCTTCGACGCACGCAGCCGATCCATCGCAGCCTGAATCTGCGTGATGCCCTCGGTGCCCGGCAAGGTCACCGAGCGCTGCCCGCTCGCGTAGAGGCCATACCGGCGCGAGAGGGCTTCGAGCTCGTCGAGCACGCTCTTGCCACCGGCCTGGATCACGCTCGCAAGCTCGGCAAAGAGGAGCGCCGCGCCGATGCCATCCTTGTCACGCACGAGCGTGCCCACCGTGTACCCGAGCGCCTCCTCGTACCCGAAGACGAACGCCGCGCCCTCCGCACGTTCGAGATCCATCGCGCGATTCGCGATCCACTTGAAGCCGGTCAACGTCTCCTCGTACCGGACCCCATGCGCGCGCGCGATCGCGCCGAGCATGGGCGACGAGACGATCGACGCGATCACGAGCTTCTTCGGAGCATCCTCGACAGGGGCATCGTCCGACAAACAAGCCGGCGTACGCGTGAGCAGGTAATGGCCGAGCAACGTGCCGACCTGGTTGCCCGTGAGCTGCGTGTATCCGCCCTCGGGGCGGCGCACGGCGACGGCGAGGCGATCGACGTCGGGATCGTTCGCCAGGATGAGCGTCGCGCCCTCACGCGCCGCGAGCGCGAAGGAGAGATCCATCGCGCCCTTCTCCTCGGGGTTCGGGAACGCGACAGTCGGGAACGCGCCGTCCGGCTCCGCCTGCTCGGGCACGGTCGTGACCCGGGAAAACCCTGCTGCCTCGAGCGCCGCCCGCACGAGCCGATTCCCCACGCCGTGCAGCGGCGTGTACACGATCGAAAGGGAACGATCCCCGTCGCCCCGCACCGAGAGCGCGGCGATCGCTGCGAGATACCGATCGTCGAGGTCGTTCGGGAACGAACGAACGAGCCCCTTCGCGCGGGCCTCGTCGAGGTCCATCCGCGGCACGTCCTTCGCCGCCGGGGAGGCATCGATCGCGGCCGCGATGCCCTTGTCGTGCGGCGGGATGATCTGCGCGCCGTTGCCCCAGTAGACCTTGTAGCCGTTGTACTCGGGCGGGTTATGGCTGGCCGTGATCATGACGCCCGCCACGGCCCCGAGTTCGGTCGCCGCATACGCCGTGACGGGCGTGGGGCAGGGGATCGGCGAGAGGATCGCCGGGACGCCGGCCGCAGCGAGGGTGCACGCGGTGTCCTCGGCGAACTCGCGGCTCATCCGCCGGCCGTCGTACCCGATCACGATCCCCCGCGCGCGCGCCGTAGCCTCGTCCGCCGCGAGGAGATACCGCGCGAGCCCGGCCGACGTCCGGAGCACGACCGCGCGGTTCATGCGCGTCTCGCCCGCGCCGATGACGCCTCGAAGCCCCGCCGTGCCGAATTCGAGCGGGCCCGCAAAGCGCTCGCCGAGCTCCCGCAGCGCGCTCGCCTTCTGCGCCGGATCTTCGGCAGAAGAGGCAAGCTCCGTCAGGCGGGCGAGCTCGGCGCGGGTGTCAGGATCGGGGTCGGCTTCGAGCCAGCGTTGGGCGCGCAGGAGGAGGTCGGTCATCGTGCCGACAGTTGTATCACCGCTTCTCTTTCGCGAGCGCCTCCGCGAAGAGCGTGTCGTACCGGCCGCCCACGAACGCCTCCGACGCGAGCACCTGGCGGAGGAAGGGCAGGTTCGTCGCCGCCGGCCCCGCAGGCCCCACGAGCTCGAGCGTCGTCAGGGCGAGCGCCTCGTCGAGCCGGGCGATCGCCGCGGCGCGGCTCGGGCCGGACGCGACGATCTTGGCGATCATCGGATCGTAGAAGGGCGTGACCTCCGAGCCCTCCTCGACCCCGGTCTCGATCCGCAAATCACCGCCCGCCGGCGCCCACACGAGCTTGGCGATACGCCCGGGCTGCGGGGCGAACTTTTTCGCAGGATCCTCGGCGTACACGCGCGCCTCGATCGAATGCCCGCGCGCCTCGGCCGCGAGCACCTCGGGCGCGAGGCGCTCCCCGGCGGCCACGCGGATCTGCTGCTCGACGAGGTCGATCCCCCAGACCATCTCGGTCACGCAGTGCTCGACCTGGAGCCGCGCGTTGACCTCCAGGAAGAAAATTTCGCCGTCGCCCGACGCGACGAACTCGACCGTGCCAGCGCCGACGTACCCCACGCTGCGCACGATCCGCTTGGCCTGCTCGAAGAGATCCTTCCGCTTGGCCTCGCCCGCCTCGCCCTGGAAAAACGGGGCCGGCGAGGGGCTCTCCTCCACGATCTTCTGGTGCCGGCGCTGCACGCTGCACTCGCGCTCGCCGAGCGCGACCACGTTGCCGTGCGTGTCGGCCAGGATCTGCACCTCGATGTGCTTGGGCGCGCGCATGTACCGCTCGAGGTAGACACGCGCGTCGCCAAACGCGCTCTTGCCACGATCCGAGCAAGCCGTGAGGGCGCGCGGGAGTTTTCCGAGGTCCTCGACGATCTGCATCCCGATGCCGCCGCCGCCGCCCGCGGCCTTGACCAGGATCGGCAGGCCGATGCGCTCGGCCTCGCGCGTGGCGAACTCGACGTCCTCGGCGTTGATCGGCCCGTCCGTGCCCGGCGGCGGCGAGACACCCACGCGCTTGGCCACCTCGCGCGCCTTGATCTTGTCGCCGAACGCGTCGAGCGCCTCGGGGCGCGGGCCGATGAAGACGATGCCGGCGTCGTTCACGGCGCGGCAGAAGGCCTCTTTCTCGCTGAGCAGGCCGTAGCCGGGGTGGATCGCGCGCGCGCCGGTCTGCTTGGCCGCGGCGATGACCGCGTCCATCGAGAGGTAGCTGTCCTTGACGGGCGGCGGTCCGATCCGCACGGCCTCGTCGGCCATGCGGACGTGCGGGGCGTTCGCGTCGGCGTCCGAATAGACGGCGACGACAGCAATCCCGAGGCGTTTGCAGGTGCGGGCGACGCGGCAGGCAATCTCGCCGCGGTTGGCGATGAGGATCTTTTCGAACACGGTCCCAGCGATGTGCGCGTGGGACCGCGGGACGTCAAGCGCGGTTGATCTACGACGACGCCGAGTTCCTGAATGCCTTGACCTTCGGCTTCGCCCCGAGCAGCACGAGCTGCCCGCATGCGGCCGAGACATCGTCCCCGCGTCGGCGCCGGATGAAGCACGAGTAACCCGAGCCCACGAGGGCCTTCTGAAACGCGAAGACGCGCGCCATGTCGGGTGGCCCGAGCGTCGATGCCTCGATCGGGTTCATCGGGATCAAATTGATCTTCACCGGCATGCCCCGGAGCAGCCGCGCGAGCTTCTGCGCCTCGGCCACGTCGTCGTTTTTCCCGGAGACGAGCGTGTACTCGATCGTGATGCGCCTTCGCCGCTGCATCGGGTAGGCCTTGAGCGCCGCGAGCAGCTCCGCGAGCGGGTACTTCTTGTTGATGGGCATCAGCGCCGAGCGGCTCTCGTCGTCGGCCGCGTGCAGCGAGATCGCGAGCGCGATCTGCCCGTTGAAATCACGCCCGAGCCGCGCGATCTCCGGGACGAGGCCCGAGGTCGAGACGGTCACGCGGCGCGTGGAGAGCGCGATCCCGTCGGGATGCGTGAGCAGCCGCAGCGCGCGGGCCGTGCTGTCGTAATTGTGCAGCGGCTCGCCCATGCCCATGAACACGACGTTCCGCAGCGCCTCGCCCTCGTCGAGCAGCGCGCGCCCGAGCAGGATCTGCGCGACGATCTCCTCCGGCCCGAGGTGACGCTTCCATCCGGCCACGCCGCTCGCGCAGAACACGCACCCCATGGCGCAGCCGACCTGCGTGGAGATGCACTGGGTCACGCGGGTTTTCCCGCGGAAGGCCTCCTCCGTGGTCGGCTCGTCCTCTTCGTCCTCGTCGTCGTATGCGGCATCCGCGTCGGCGTCGATCTCGGGCTCCGGACGCGCACCCGGACCACTCACGGCGGGCAGGAGGACGGTCTCGATCGTGGCGCCGTCCTTCAAGCGCACGACGAGCTTACGTGTGCCGTCGGCCGAACGATGGACGTGCACGATCTCGGCGATCGATCCGAGCCCTTCTTCGGCGAGGGCGGCACGCAGGCGCGCGGACACGTTGGTCATCGCGGCGGGGTCGACGACGCCGTGGCGGTGAATCCAGTTGAAGATCTGCTTGGCCGCGAAGGCCCGCTCGCCGCGCTGGGCGAGCGCGTCGCGCCATTCTTCGGGGAGACGCGCGATGGGATGGAGGGGGGCGGCGGGCTTCACGATGGCGTCGTGGTTAGTGCGCGCGAGACGGAGCGGCAAGGGAGCGAACAAGAGTTGCCGCGAGGACAGGGTCGCCTTACGGAACGGGACCGTCGTCGAAACGGCCGGGACGGATACACGAGCCCGTTTGCTTTACCGGGGAGGGGATCTGTCGTAGCCTCGTTGAATCCCGAAATAGAACGGACCTAGGGAGTACACCATGGGTGTCAGCTTTTCCCAGGCAGCGCGGCGAGTGGCGACGAAGTACGTCGATGCTTCGTCTCTCGACGCCGCTGTGGAGGTACTGGGAGCGCGTGCCGACAAGGACGTCGACGCGCTGGATTCCGAAGGCAAGGCGAGCCTGATCAGCTTCCTCGTGCGCAACCTCCGCGAGCTCAGCGTGGAAGAGGCCACCGAGCTCGAGCGCAAGCTGCTCCGCGAGATGGGCGCGGTGCCGAAGCCGATGAAGACGGTCGTCGTGAAGGACGACATTTCGGTCATCACGCTGCGCAACTACGTCCGGTACCTCTGCGTCTACCTCGGGATGGAGTGGAACCGAGGCATGCTCCTGCAGTCGGCCGTCTCGGACCTGGCCCGCTTCGCGCTCACGCGCGGCGCCGGCACATTCGAGATCTCGGCGGCGCGCGAGAAGGTGAGCTTCCGCGTGCACATCGACGGGCAGGTCGCGATCGGCGGCGCGTGGCTCTCCACGTCGAACGAGCCGCTGCTCGCGGGCGTCCGCAACCTCGCGCGAGGGCTCCGGAGCACCTCCGGCACGCAAGGATCGCAGCTCGAGTTCGACGTCGATTGGGCGGCCGTCGCCTGACCGTCGGGCTCGCCTCGCGAATCTCGCGAACAAGGGGAAGAGAAAAACGTCATGGGGATCGTGCTGGACTTGTTCGCGCTTCCGCGGGCCGAGCGCTCGCGGACGCGCAAGCTTCGTAATGCGTTTTTCAGCGCATACCTGGAGAAGAACCCCGACGCGCACCGCGTCGAGGTCGACCTCGTGAAGGACGCGGAGAAGCTGCCGGCCTGGGACGAGTGGGACGTCCAGACCAAGTTCGAGATGCTGTACGGCGAGGGCAACCTCGACGAGGAGATGGCCACGCGCTGGAACGCGCTCAGCCGGTGGACCGATCAGCTCCACCAGGCGAACCTGATCGTGCTCTCCACGCCCATGTGGAACCTCTCGATCCCGTGGCAGCTCAAGCGCTGGATCGACGCGGTCGTGCAGGCGCGCCTGACGTTCGAGGTCCAGAAGGGCGAGTTCAAGGGCCTGCTCGGCGGGCGCCCCGTCGTCCTGCTCGTCTCGCGCGACGGCGCCTATCCGCCGGGATCGCCGTTCGCGTCCTGGGACTTTCAGGTCCCCTACCTGAAGACGATCCTCGGGCTCATGGGCCTCGGCCCGTTCCACGAGATCATCGCCGAGCCGATGGGCCTCATGGGCCCGAAGGTCGCGAAAGAGGCGCTCGACGCGGCCGTCGGGCACGCCGCCGAGCTCGCCAAGACGCTGTAGCGCCCTCACCCCCCGGCCCCTCTCCCGCGCGGGGGAGGGGCGGCTCAGGGCACCGAGGCAATGTCCTTCGGCGCCCGTTTCACCCGCTCCAGGCTCCGCGTGCTGAAGTAGACGTGCGTCGCGTCGACCGCGATGTAACACGGCCGATCCTGCCCACTCGCGAGGACGATCGGATCGCCGCCGCCCGTGAGGCGCTGCTTCAGGATACGCCCGCCCGTGCGCGCGCCCGCTCCATCGACGTTGCCCGGATCCGTCCAGTAGATCGCGTCGCCGTCGATCGCCATCCCGCACATGCTGGTGTCGGCGAGCGCCACGTCGAGCGCAGGGCCGCCTTTGACGGGCGCCTTTCGCACGGTGCCGCGTGTCCCTTCGAGATCCTTCG
Source organism: Polyangium sorediatum (assembly GCF_029946465.1). Taxonomy (NCBI): domain Bacteria; kingdom Pseudomonadati; phylum Myxococcota; order Polyangiales; family Polyangiaceae; genus Polyangium; species Polyangium sorediatum. The sequence continues at coordinate 74,535 of NZ_JARZHI010000031.1, read as the reverse complement.
CGGAGATCCAGTACACGTCCGTGCCGACGATCGTGATGCGTTTGACCCAATCCTGGCCGGGGGAAACGACCTCGATCGGGCCCCCCGCGATCGGCATCCGCACGACCTCGCCCTGCTGGTACACGTCGCGCCGCGCCCAGTACACGTGCGTCGCGTCGACGGCGAGCCCGCGCGGCTGGCGCTCGCCCGCCGCGAGCACCTTGTGCGCTCCACCCGCGAGCGGCGCGCTCGCCACGAAGCCGTCGACGTAGTCGCGATCCACGTTGCCCCCGTCGAGCCAGTACACGTGGGTCGCAGAGATCGCCATCGCGGCCGGGTTCACGATCCTCGAGGCGAGCACGCGCGGCTCGCCCGATCCGTCGAGCGGGAAAGCCGTGATCGTACCTTGCCCGTCGACCGAGAGAGCGCCCCCGTCCATGACGACGAGCACGTCCTTCGCGAGCGCGACGTCGAGCGGCATACGCCCCGATCCGAGCTGGGTCTCCGCGCCGCCCGCCACGGGGACCGAGAGGATCCGCTGCCCAAGCAGAAATTCGCTGAAGTAGACACGTTTCCCGTCGGTCGCGAGGCCCGCGACGAGGCCCTTGCCTTGCGAGATCACGAGATCCCCGGGCTGCGCCTGCGCGCGCGTGCCGAGCATGCCCTGATCCTGGATCCCCGGTGGTGAAGGGGAGGCCGGGTTGGTCATTCTCGACGGGTCCCAGACGCGTGCCTCCTCCTGGCCCGATCGGTAGAAGAGGAACGCGGCCTGGGCGATCAAGCCGAGGAGGACAACCCAGCGCCACGGGCGTGCCGGCGCGGGCGAGGATCGTTTCAAGGCGTTCACGTGCGGCATGCTAACCCGGCCTCGGGCCGGGGCGGGCGAGGGAAGGAGGACGGCCGGTGTGGGCCCCGCGTGCTACGGGTTCGTCATGGCCAGGCCTTTTGATCCCGTCGTCGTCCCCCCGCTCGCCGAGCAGCGTGGTCAGACCTTCCCCCGCCTCGTCGAGCTCATGCAACGCCTGCTCGCGCCGGACGGCTGCCCGTGGGACCGAAAGCAATCGTTCGAGACGCTGCGCAAGTACGTGCTCGAAGAGGCGTGCGAGGTGATCGACGCGATCGACGCGGGGGATCGCGGCGAGCTGCGTGGCGAGCTCGGGGATCTGCTCCTGCAGGTCGTCTTCCAGGCGGAGCTCGGGCGCGCGGAGGGGGCGTTTGGTCCGGACGACGTGGTCGCTGCGATCTGCGAGAAGCTCGTGCGGCGGCATCCGCACGTCTTCGCGGACACGACGGTCGAGGACGCGGACGAGGTCTTGCGCAACTGGGAGCTCATCAAGGCGAAGGAGCGCGCGGATAAGCCCAAGCAGGGGATCCTCTCGGGTGTGCCGCGCAGCTTGCCGGCGCTCGTGCGGGCGCAGCGCATCGGGGAGAAGGTCGCGCGCGTGGGCTTCGATTGGCCGGACGTCGCGGGATCACGGGCCAAGGTGGCCGAGGAGATCCGCGAGCTCGACGAGGCGATCGCGACCGGCGACGCCGGGGAGATCGAGGCGGAGCTCGGCGACGCGCTCTTCGCGCTGGTGAACCTCGCGCGGCACGTGAACGTGGACGCCGAGAGCGCGCTGCGCCGCACGATCGACAAGTTCACGCGCCGCTTCGATCACGTCGAAGCCCGCGTCCGCGAGCGCCACGGCGGATGGCCCGAGCCGGGCGGGGAGGATCACCTCACGTTGCAGGAGCTCGACGTCTACTGGGAGGAGTCCAAGAAATCGGGTAGGTAAAGCGCATGTCCGAACAGGTCCTCTTGGTCGAGCACGAAGGCCCCGTCGCCGTCGTCACAATGAACAGGCCCCGGGCGAAAAACGCGCTCGACACGGAGCTCCTCGGCGCGCTCCTCGAGACGTTGCCGCGGCTCGGCGCAGACGCGTCGGTGCGCGCGGTGGTGCTGACGGGCGCGGGCGGCGCGTTCTGCGCGGGCGCCGATCTCAAGAACGCGATGGGCAGCCTGCAGGCCGCGGGGGGTCTCGACGCGATCATGGATCGCTACCACGGGATCATTCGCGCGATCGTGAACGCGCCGAAGCCGTTCGTCGCGATGGTCGAGGGCCCGGCCGTCGGCTTCGGCTGTGATCTCGCGCTCGCGTGTGATCTCCGGATGCTCGGCCAAGATGCCTACCTGGAGGAGCGCTTCGTGAAGATCGGGCTCATGCCGGACGGCGGCGGTTCGTTCTGGCTCCCGCGCCTCGTCGGCCTCGGGCGCGCGATGGAGATCATGATGACGGGCGATCGCATCACGGCCGATCACGCCGTCTCGCTCGGCCTCGCGAACCACGTCCTTCCGTCGGCCGAGCTCCGCGGCGAGACGATGAAGCTCGCCGCGCGCCTCGCGAAGGGCCCGCCGCTCGCGTACGCCGAGATCAAGAGCGCCGTCCGCAAGAGCCTCGGCAGCACGATCGACGAGGCGCTCGATCGCGAGAAGGCCGGGCAGGTGAAGCTCCTGCAGTCGGCCGACTGCATGGAGGGCGTGCTCGCCTGGATGGAGAAGCGCGAGCCTTCGTTCCAGGGCAAGTGATCGGAGCCCCGCGTGGCGGGGCGTCCCCTTCATGCGCTAGTGCAGGCGCGGGCCGAGCTCGCGGACGTTGATCTCCGCGAACACGCCGTAGTGATCGGAGGGCGCGACGTCGTCCTGGTTCTCGGTCATCACGACCTGTGCCGAGAGCGGCTTGCCGCGGCCCGTGCCGAGCTCGGGCCCGCGCACGAGGATGTAATCGATGCGGCGCGGGAACTCGTGCGTCAGCGCGGCGTACGGGTTGTTCTCCGAATCGAACGTGTAGCCCGGGGGCGCGCCGAGGTGCTCGAAGCAATCGGTGAAGTGCACGCTCTTGCCCCCGAGCGACTGGAGCCCGAGCAGAAATCGCATCTCCGCGGAGTGCGACACGGCGTTGAAGTCGCCGACGAGCACCGCGGGAAGATCCGCGCCGACCGGGGCTTCGTGCATCACGTGCTCGGCGATGGAGACGACCTGGGCCTCGCGCGCCACGCCGTCGTGGAACTTCCAGTTGAGGTGCGTCACAAAAAACGGGAGGGACCCCGCGGGCGTGCGGATGCGCGCGTGGAGGAGCGCCCGTCGCTCCTCGTCGCCGGCCGTGGGCAGGGGCAGCACCGCGCGCTTCTCGATCGGGAAGCGCGAGAGCACGGCGTTGCCGAAGTGCATGCCGTCGCCGAGATCGTGGGCCATGCCGAAGGCGGCGTCGTAGCCGAGGCCCTCGCGGATCTCGTCGGCCTGCGTGCGGTCGTTGTAGAGGATGACCTCTTGCAGCCCGATGACGTCCGGCGAAAGGCGGCGGATCCCTTCGCGGATGAGCTCGAGCCGTCGCTCCCAGGGGCCCTTTTTGTTCCAGATGTTGAGGGTGAGGACGCGCAGCCGTTCCATGCTCCTTCCGGGCTACGTCACGATGGAGGCTCAGGCGAGCGGCCGAGGGGGCGTCGCGCGGCGTAATTTTTTCGGTCTCCCGAACGCGCGCGCGGGCGCGGCCTCCGTGGCCGACCGAGACGTGCGCGTCGAGCCGTGGTAGCAAGGCTCGAAACGGAAAGGACGGAGGCGATGAAGCGCGTCGTGACCCTGGGAGCCCTGGTTTGCTTGGCCCTTTTCTCGTCGCTCGGGTGTTCCAGCAAGATGGAGCCGAAGGAGTGCGATAAGATCCGGGGGGAGGCGTTCGACCTCCTCAACAAGGCGCAGCACTGCAACGTCGACGCCGACTGCAAGCAGAGCGCGTGGCCCGGCTGTGCGAAGCCCGTGAACGGGCAGACGCTCGACACGATCAAGCCGATGGCCGAGAACTACAAGAAGGGCCAGTGCGAGGAGCCCGAGCTCAAGTGCGCCTCGCCGACGCCCGAGAGCTACTGCAAGCAGGGCCTCTGCGTGCACCGCGAAAAGGGCATGACCGAGGGCGCGGGCGCGCCGGCCGGCGACATCATCGTCAAGTGACGACGAGGATCTCGTGATGGAAGCGGGCTCGTTTTACGCAGGCAAGCGCGTGGTCGTGACCGGCGCGGGGGGCTTCATCGGCAGCCACCTCGTCGAGGCCCTCGTGCGCGAGGGCGCGAACGTGCGCGCGCTCGTCCGCTACACGTCGAGCTCGCAGCGCGGCCACCTGGATCGCGTCCCCGCGAGCGTGCTCGGGCAGGTGGAGGTCGTCCTCGGCAACGTCGAGGACGCCGCCTGCGTGCGCAAGCTCGTGCGGGGCGCGGACGTGGTCTTCCACCTCGCCGCGCTGATCGGGATCCCCTACTCGTACGTGGCTCCGCATCAGTACGTCGCGACGAACGTGTCGGGCACGTTGAACGTGCTCGAAGCGGTGCGCGAGCACGGCGCCCGCATGGTGCACACGTCGACGAGCGAGACGTACGGATCGGCGCGGTATGCGCCGATCGACGAGGCCCACCCGCTCACGGGGCAGTCGCCCTACTCGGCGACGAAGATCGCCGCGGACAAGCTCGCCGAGAGTTATTTCCTCTCGTTCGGCACGCCCGTCGCCACGATCCGCCCCTTCAACACGTACGGCCCGCGCCAGTCGTCGCGCGCGTTCATCCCGAGCGTGATGAAGCAGCTCGCGGCCGGCCGCGACGTCGTGCGCGTGGGCAGCACGCGGCCGAAGCGCGACCTCAACTTCGTCGAGGACACCGTGGCGGGGTTCCTCGCGGTCGGCGCGAGTGATCGGGCCCTCGGGCAGGTGATCAACGTGGGCAGCGGCCGCACGATCTCCATGGGCGAGCTCGCCGAGCTCATCTTCGTGATCTCGGGCAAACCGGCGCGCCTCGAGACGGACGACGCGCGCGTGCGGCCCGACGCGAGCGAGGTCGAGCTCCTGCTCGCCGATGGACGCAAGGCCAAGGAGCTCGTCGGATACGAGCCACGCGTGACCCTCGAAGAAGGGCTCCAGAAGACGTGGGTCTACGTCCTCGAGCGCATCGCCGACTATCGGCCGGACGAGTACGCGATCTGATCGGATCCGAGCATGTGGAAGATTCCCCTCTGCGACCTTCATTTCGGCCCTGAAGAGGCCCAAGCCGCGGCCGACGTCGTGGCCTCCGGCTGGCTCACGATGGGCGAGCGCACGCAGGCCTTCGAGCGCGCGCTCGGCGAGGCGTTCGGCACGACGGGCGTGCTCGCCATGACGAACTGCACGGCGGCGCTGCACCTCGCCTACCTCGCCGTGGGCGTCGGGCCCGGCGACGAGGTGATCTGCCCGAGCCTCACGTTCGTGGCGACGGCGAACGCCGCGCTGACGACGGGCGCGGACGTCGTGCTCGCCGACATCGTCGGGCCGGACGATCTCACGATCGATCCCGCGGACGTCGAGCGGAAGATCACGAAGCGCACGAAGGCGATCACGGTCGTGCATTACGCCGGCTACCCGTGCGACATGGACGCGATCCTCGCGATCGCCGAGCGGCACGGCATCGCGGTGATCGAGGACGCGGCGCACGCGCCGCTCGCGACCTGGAAGGGCCGCGCCCTCGGGACGATCGGCGACGTCGGCTGCTACAGCTTCTTCTCGAACAAGAACCTCTCGACCGGGGAGGGAGGCGCGGTCGCCGCGCGGACCGAGGAGCTTCGCCAGCGCTGCAAGCTCCTGCGATCGCACGGGATGACCACGCTCACGCTCGAGCGCCACAAGGGGCACGCGTTTTCCTACGACGTGGTCCTCGCGGGGCAGAACTACCGCATCGACGAGATCCGCAGCGCGATCGGGCTCGTGCAGCTCGGCCGCCTCGCGGAGGGCAACCGCATGCGCCGCGCCGTCGTCACGCGGTACCGCGAGCGCCTCGGCGCGCTCGACCGCGTGCACGTCCCGTTCCGCGACTTCGAGGTGCGCGGGGTGGGGGAAAGCGCCTACCACATCATGCCCGTGCTCCTGCCCGAGGGCGCGCCGCGCGAGGCCGTGATGGCCGCGATGAAGGCGCGCGGGATCCAGACGAGCGTGCATTACCTGCCGATCCACGCCTTCTCGTTCCACGGCACCAGCGAGCGCGTGCGTCGGGACAACCTCGACCGCACGGACGTGCTCGCCCCGCGCGAGCTCACGCTGCCGCTCTACCCGCGCATGACCGACGCGCAGGTCGACGAGGTGTGCGCGGCGCTCGACGCGTCGCTGCGCGAGGTGTTTCCGGGCTGAAGGTCGTTCGGCGTCGGAACACGCCGAGCAGCCTGTCGGCGAGGTGCAGGCCGAGGCGCGCGCCTCTCGCTCTGCTCGTGGCAAAGCCTCGGCTTTCACGAGGCTACCCTTCGCGACGGGTCGAGGATATAAGGGCCCCCCGTTCCCGAGGGACGATGCCGATGAAGAATAAAAAATACCGCTGCCTCGTGTGCGCCCACGTCTACGATCCGGCGCTCGGCGATCCGGACAACGGCGTCGCGCCGGGCACGGCGTTCGAGGACATCCAAGACGACTGGTATTGCCCCGAATGCGGAGCGACGAAGGCCGATTTCGAGCCGATGGCCGATTGAACCGTCATAACGTCGCCGGTCGGTCCGCGCGCCCTGGGCGCCAGGTCCACGCCTTCGTGCGTGGGTGGCAAGATCGCAGCGAGGCGGACCTTGACGTGCCTTTTCGGCGTCGGCTAGGATCGGCCTGTTTCTTACCATCCAAAGGTTATTGAGGACACACCACCGACGCGGATCGTCGGTGCCGCCGACGAAGGCTGGTCGAGACCGTCCGTTCGTCGAGCGGGCGAGCAACCCAAAGCGTGGGTTGTGATACGGAAAGGAACGGGCGCATTCGAATGGACGTAATCGATCCGGCCTCGCTGCGCGTGTTCCGCGTGGCTCTCGCTCCGCGAGGGCATTCGTCCGGGAAGACGCGGAAGAAGTCGGGGTTTGTCCCCGTACCGAAGCCTGCTGATCGTGGTACCCTCGTGACCGATTGCCGGAAAGGGAGGTTTGCGTGAAAAAGTCCAGCTGGGCTTCGAGCTTCTCGCTCGCGATCTCGGCGCTCCTCGCTGCCACGGCGTATGCCGCGTGCACCGACTCGTACCAGGACCCGGAGGCGTCGGGCGCCGGCACGGGGCCGGGAGGGCCGGGTGGCACGGGGGGCGACGGCGGCTCCGGCGGCGTCATCATCGATACCGACAGCGGTGTCGGCTGCGATGACACGTGCTCGAACGACCTCACGGCGGTCGTCGATTGTTATGGCGAGGTCAAGGTGCAATGCACGCCGGACCAGGGCTGCGCCAATGCGAAGTGCATCAACGACCCCTGCCAGGCCGCGGAGGAGTCGAAGAGCTCGTACGGCTGCGATTACTGGGCGCTCAAGACGGCGCTCCGGCCGCAGGCCGACGGCGCGTGTTTCGCCGCATTCGTGGCGAATACCTGGTCGAAGCCGGTGCACCTCCAGGTCTCGCGGAAGGGTTCGTCGCTCGATCCGGCGACGTTCGCGTACATCCCGAGCATCGGCGCGAACGGCACGATCCAGTACGCCGCCTACAACGAGGCGACGGGCATCGACGTGGGGCAGGTGGCGATCCTGTTCCTGTCGCGCAAGTCGGCGGGCGCGAGCGTCGTCGACTGCCCGAAGCCCGCGGCGCTGAACCTCGACACCGGCGTGATCGATACGGGCAAGGGCGACGCCTTCCACATCACCACGGACTACCCCGTCGTGGCCTACCAGATCTCGCCGTACGGCGGCGGTCAGGCGTACGTCAGTTCGGCCACGCTGCTGCTCCCGACGAGCGCTTGGGACACCAACTATCTCGCCATCAACGCGTACAAGGCGAGCGAGGTCTTCCCCGACGCTTGGCCTTCCCTCGCGATCCTCGCGCACCAGGACAACACGAAGGTCACGCTCCTGCCGAACGTGGCGGTCGTCGGCGGCGGTGGCATCCCCGCGTCCGAGGTGAACAAGCCCGTCGAGTACATGCTGAGCGCGGGCCAGTTCCTGCAGATCACGCAGCCCGAGGAGCTCACGGGCAGCCCCATCGGCTCGGACAAGCCGGTCGCCGTGTTCGGCGCGTCGAAGTGCATGAACGTGCCGTCGATGCAGGACGACTGTGATTCGGGCCAGCAGCAGCTCGCGCCGGTGCGCGCGCTCGGCAGCGAATACGTGGCCGTGCGGTACAAGAGCCGTTCGGCGGTGGAGGAGTCGTCGCGGTGGCGGCTCGTCGGCGCGGTCGACGGGACGGTCCTCACCTGGACGCCCACGAAGCCCGCGGGCGCGCCCGCGATGATCGGCCAGGGGCAGGTGCTCGAGTTCGAGGATCCGGGGCCCTTCGTCGTGCGCAGCCAGGACGCGCAGCACCCGTTCTATTTCGGCGCCTACATGACGGGCGGCGCGCCGTTCGCGAATGTCGGCGATCCGGACTGGGTCAACGTGGTGCCGCCGCAGCAGTTCTTGAAGCGTTATGTCCTCTTCACGGACCCGACGTACCCGGAGACGAGCCTCGTCGTGGTGCGCGTCAAGTCGAAGACGACCGGCGACTTTGCCCCCGTCACGCTCAAGTGCAAGGGCGAGCTCGACGGCTGGCAGCCCGTCGGCGACTACGAGTTCACGCGCGTGGACCTCGTGAAGGGCGACTTCCAGGGCGTCGACGGCTGCACGAACGGGCCGCAGGAGATGTCGAGCACGCAGCCCTTCGGCGCCACCGTGTGGGGCTGGGGCACGACGCAGCAGACCCTCCGCGTTTCGTACGCCTATCCGGCGGGCGCCGGATTCCTGCCCATCAACGAGATCGTCGTTCCGCCGACGCCGAAGTGACCGTCCACGACACTCGGGTGGCCGCGCGCGAAGTGAAGGAGGGGCGCGCGACGGCCACCCGGTCTGGCCGGGACAATGATACAGAGGACATCGCGTGATGGTTCGACGACCTATGGGACCCGCATGGGCAAAGCGGGCGCAAAAGACCCTTCTGCCCGGCGCCACCCTCCTTGCGACCTTGCTCGTGCCGCTTGCGGCGAACGCGCAGGACAAGACGTTTTACCTCGACCGGCTGCAGATCGGCGGTGCGCCCGGGGACGGCCTCGCGGTCTGGCGCCCCGACATCGGGCAGACGCGCCTCTACGGCCAGTTCGGGCTCGGCTTCTCGCTGAACCCGCTGCGCGTCGACAACCACGTCGACAACCTCGAGAAGGCCGGGACGCTGAAAGGTCCGCCCGTCGCGAACCAGCTCGCGGCGTACATCACGGCCGGCGCCGAGATCCTCGAGCGCGGCGCCGTGCAGGTGACGCTCCCGCTCGCGCTCTACCAGAGCGGCAACCCCACGGGGAACGCGGCGGCCGGGCTCAACCAGAACGTCAACATGCAAGCCTTCGCGCCGATGGACATGCGGCTCGACGGCCGCTTCATCGTGTTCCGGACGGAGGACAAGTCCTTCAAGCTCGGCCTGCGCGCGGCGGTGTTTCTGCCGACCGGCGATGAGTTCTCCTTCGGCGGTGACAAGGAAACGTGGGGCAGCGTTGGCCTTGCCACCGAGTACGACGCGAAGAAATTTTTCTTGACGCTGAACGCGGGTTTCTCCATCCGGCCCACCGCGAAGCTGCACGAGCTCACGGTCGGCCGCGAGTTGACCTACGGCGTCGGCGGCTACGTGCCGCTCATGCAGGATCGCCTGCGCATCGGGGCCGAGATTTTCGGCTCCGTGGGCATGCTGCCCGAGACGCTCGGCGAGCTCGACTCCGCGCCGCTCGAGTGGTCGCTCTCGGGTCGCATGGCGCTCGACGCGAGGAAGCTCTCGTGGGCGGGCCTCTCGGTCGGCTCGCGCCTCACGGGCGGCTACGCGCCCGATCTGCGCATCGTCGCGGTCGTCGGCGGCGCCTTCCAGCTCAAGGACACCGAGGTCGGCGCAGGCGCGGCGCGTTACCAGTTCCGCGACGACGTCGATACGGACAAGGACGGCTTCCCGGACCTCGTCGACATGTGCCCCGTCGACAAGGAAGACAAGGCGCCGCCGAACCCCGACGACGGCTGTCCGACGATGTCCGATCTCGACAAGGACGGCATCCCCGACAACGTCGACAAGTGTCCGGCCAACCCCGAGGACAAGGACGGCATCGACGATCGCGATGGCTGCCCCGAGGACGATGCCGATCAGGACACGGTGCCCGACGCCGAGGACAAGTGCCCGAAGGAGCCGGGCATGCGCGGCGACGATCCCGAGAAGGAAGGTTGCCCGCAGTTCGTCCGCCGCATCAGCGGATCGAGCGAGATTCAGATCACGAAGCAGGTCGAGTTCGAGTTCGACAGCAACGTGATCCTGCCGAAGAGCTACCCGATCCTCGACGAGGTCGTGCGTCTGCTCAAGGCAAACCCCGAGATCAAGCTCGTCAGCGTCGAAGGGCACACCGACGACATCGGCAAGCCCGAGTACAACGACAAGCTCTCGGCGAACCGCGCGGCGGCCGTACGCATGTACCTGATCGACAAGGGCGGCATCGCGGCGAGCCGGCTCGAATCGAAGGGTTTTGGCGCGCGCAAGCCGGTCGGGAGCAACGCGACGCCCGAGGGGCAGGCACGCAACCGTCGCGTCGAGTTCCACATCGTCACGCAGGCGATCGAGGGGCGGTGATCCTCGCCCGAGGCGAGCGCGGACGGCCCTTCGGGCGCGCGCTCGCCCTCGGGGTCGTCCTCGCCGCCGCGGGGCAGGGGAGCCCGGCGAGCCTGCCTGCCGCGCAGGCCGACGATCGGATCGTGCTCGGCGTCGATCGCGACGACGACGACGTCGATGGTCGTCCCGACGCGGAGCAGGACGTCGTCGCGCCGTCCACGGATCTCTTCGAACTTACGTTGCCGAAGGGCAAGGATCGAACGATCGAGGTCCGCGGCGACGTGGCGCGCCTGCTCGTGGACGGGCGGCCGTTCGCGGGGAGCGTGATCCCCGCAGGCGCGAAGCGTGTCGCGTTGCAGGCCGTACGCGCGGGGCGTGGGGAGGTGAAGGCGTTCGGACGAACGCGTACGATCGCGGCGATCGACGTGCTTCCGATCGACGGGCAGGGGCAACGCGTGGATCCGGCGCGCTCGCACGCCTCGCTCGAGCGCACGCCGCCCGAGCGGCTGCCCGCGGATCCGTATGCGAAGAGCACGAACCCCGACGCGGTGCGGTTCGTCGTCGTGGCCACGCGGGAGGATCTGCCGCCGGTCGTGCGCGTGACGGGCCGCGCGCCGTCGGGCGCGATCGTCGATCGGCTGGAGCCCTTGATGCTCGGCGCGGTGGCATGTCCCGACGGCGTGGACGCGTCGCTCGCGTGCGCCTCGACCGCGCCGATCCGCGTGGTGCCGGACGAGATCGATCGGAACCACCCGACGGTGCGGGATCGATCCGTGCGCGCGGAGCTCGGCGGCGCGGTGGAGCTCGCGCTGATCAGCGATGTGCGCAAGCTTGGAGGCCTGCGCGTCGCGGGGCCGCGCGCGTCGCCGCTCGGGCCGCTCGTGCGATATCGCGGCGCGCTGCGCGTCTTTCTGGTGCGCCCGCGGCCGGGCGGTCCGCCGCCCGTGGGCGGGGACGACGCGGGCGCGATGGTGCTGGCGCGCGCGGACGTGGCGCAGGCGAGCACGCTCTGGGGCGCGTGTGGCGTGAGCTTCGGGCCGCCCGCGGAGACGGAGATCACGATCGTGGATCCGCCACGCCCGCACCTCGTGGCGCTCGGCTGTGATCACGGCTTGCCGGCGGCGGGCGGAGGCAAGGTGCGCGTGCGCGTGGACGGGCGCGAGATCGCGGTGACGATGGAGAAGGGCACGACGCCCGCGGGCGCGGCGCGCGTGCTCGCGACGGCGATCGCCTCGGCGGGCTTCGTGGCGCGCGTCTCGGACAACGCGACGATCGCGGCAGGCGCGCGCGGCAGCTCCGACGTGCTCGTGCGGCGCAAGAGCGGCGAGCCGGCGCTCGTCGAGCCGCCTGCATCGGGGCCGGTCAGCACGGACGCGCTGCTCACGGCGTGCATCGGGCGCGTCGAGCTCGAAGACGGGCTGCAACATTTCAACGACATCGACGCGATCGCGGGCACGGTCGAGGAGCGCGCGCTCATCAAGGCCCTCGACGACGGGGATCCCTCGACCATCGAGGTGATCGTGGTGCCGAGCTTCGCGGGCAGCGGCCGCATCGGCGAGAGCTTCATCGGCGCCGACGGCGGCGCGGTGCGCAACGTGCTCATCACGGATCGCGCCGCGCTCCGGGCCGACCGCGCGAGCTTCGCCCTCGCGCACGAGCTCGGGCACGTGCTGCTCGACGATCCCGGCCATCCCGACGACTTCGGTCGCGACACACCGACGCGGCTCATGGACGCCGATGCCGCGAACGGGACGGCGTTCGGGCCGCGACGCCTGCTCGTCGACGAGTGCGCGCGCGCGCTGCGGCAGAGCGGTCCGATGGCGGCCGTTCCCCTCTTGCGCCCGTGGCCGCTCGCTCCGCTCGGCAAGGAACGCTGAGCCTAGCGAGCAACCGGCCGCGAGAGATTCGGCGGGTCAACGTGCTTCGACCCGTGCTAGACGATGTCCCTCGCAATGTCGGTCAGCCAGTCGAGGGCCCTCGCCGGGGGAATCGCGCTTTACCTCGCCGCGTTCGTGGTGCTCTCGATCGCGCTCGTGCGGATGTTCTCCGCCTTGCTCGGGCCTCACTTCGAGCTCGTGTGGACCGCGCTCCTGCCGCTCGGGCTCGGCGTCGGCGCGTGGTTCGGCGGGGTCGTGCGGGGCATCGGCAAGCCGCCCCGCAGCGTGGCGCCGGTCGCGCATTTCGCCGCGCTCTCCGCGGGCGCGATGGCCGTCTCGGTCGTGGTTGGGGTGCGCGCTCGTTCGGTCGACACGTTTGATCGCGCGGCGCTCGGCCAGCTCGCGATCTTCCTCGGCACCTCGCTCCTGCCCTTCGTGCTCGCGGGCGTGACGCTCGCGGGCGCCCTCGGCGTGGCGCGGCGGCGCGTGGCCGACGTCGGCAAGAGCGGGCTCCTCGGCGCGGCGTGTGGCGTCGTCGCGGCGGCGTTCGTCCTGCGCTTCGGGCCTGCGCGGGTGGGGCTCGGCTCGGCCATCGCGGCGAGCCTCGCGGCGGCGCTTTTTGCGGTCGCTGCGCGGCGTGAGGTCCCCGAGGGCGAGGATGCGTCCGGCGAAGCGGAACGGCCGCGGGTCCACCTCGGGATCGTCACGACGTTCGTGCTCGGCTGCTCGGTGCTGCTCGCGGGCGAGATCGGCGCGCCGTACCTCAAGCTCGCGGCCATCCGGTGGATCCAGATCGAGCGGGTCTCCTTCCAGCGCTGGACGAACCGCGCCCTGCTCACCGTGGACAAACCCGCGGCGGGCGCCGTGTGGTTGCGCGCGGACGGGACGATGGGCACGCAGATCTACGACGGGAAGCAGATGCCCCCGGCCTCGCCGGACGAGCTCGGCTACGTCCTGCACAAGGACAAGGGGCCCGTGCTCGTCGTGGGATCGGCCGGCGGGCGTGAGCTGCGGTCCGCGCTCCGGCAGAACCAGAAGGAAATTTACGCGGTCGAGCCGGACCCTACCCTCGTGCACGAGATCATGCGCGGCGAGTCGCGCGCGTGGAGCGGGGAGCTCTACGACAAACCCGAGATCCGGCTCATGGTCGAGGGGCCGCGCGGGTACGTCCGGCGCCCGCCCGTGCCTTATCGCAGCATCGTCGTCGGGTATTTCGACGCCTTCGCGCCTTCGCCGGTCGGCGCCGTCGCGGCCACGCCGAGCCCGCTCTTCACGACGCAGGCCGTGCGGGATCTGCTGCTCGCGGTCGTTCCCGAGGGCACCGTGACGCTCTCGCGGCCCGAGGTGGAGGCGGATCGGCTCGTCGCGCTCGCGACACGCGCGCTGCGTGAAGCGGGGGCCCAGGCGCCCGCGACGCACCTCTTCGGCTGCACGAAGGACAGGATCACCACGCTGCTCCTCAAGCGCACGCCGCTCGGCGCCGAGGAGCTCACGAACCTCCGGTCGCACTGCCGGCGGCACAAGTTCGCCGAGCTGCTCATGGCGGAGGCGCCCAGAGGAAACCTCCGTCGTTTGCTCGTCGAGGGCGCCGATCCGGCCGAACTCTCGGCGCGGCAAGGCACGGATCTCCGGCCGCCGACGGACGATCGTCCCTTCTGGTTCTCCACGGTCGCGCCGGGCGAGCTGAAGAAGACGCTGCTCGATGTGCGCGGTCTGAAGGAGACCCAGCGCGGGTTCTTGACGATCGCCGCCGGCCTCGGGGTGACCGCGCTCGCGGCGCTCGTCGCGCTGCTCGGGCCGCTCGTCGCGGCGCGGCGGACGCTCGACGGCGCTTCGCGTGGATCGATCCTGCGCGCGGCGCTCGCGCTCGGTTTCTCCGCGGCGGGCGTCTCGCTCATCGGCGGGGCGCTCCTTCCGCGGCTCGGCGTGGTCGTGGGGCGGGCCGATCTCGTGGCGCTCGTGCTGCCGCTCGTCTTTTTGCTCGCGCTCGGCCTGGGCTTCGGGCGCGGGCATCGGCCTTGGGACGTGGCCGCGCGTGGCGCCGCGCAGCGCTGGTCGCTCGCCCTCGTGTTTGTCCTCGCGCCCCTCGCGATGGGGCTCGATGCGGCGCTCGGGTTGGCCCTCGGGCTCACGCTGCCGGCGCGGCTCGGCGTCGCGGCCGTGATCCTCGGCGTGATCGGCTTGGGCCTCGGCGCGCTCCTCGCGCTCGGCGCGCGGATCGCGTCTTCGCTCGCCGATCGCGCGCTGCCCCTCTCGATGGCCGTCGCCGGATCCTTCGCCGCATGCGCGCTCTTTGGCGGCGCCTTGCTCGCGCTCCGCCTCGGCTACAGCGCCGCCGTGCTCTGCGGCGGGGCCTCCGTGCTCCTCGCCGCCGTGCTCGTCCCTGCGGCGCGGCGGCCGACCCGGCTCGCTGCGCCTCGCCCTGAGCCGTTGCCGGGGGATCGCGTCACGCCCATCAGCGAACGCCCGACCGTGCCGGAGCTCGATCTGCCCCAGGGCGCCTCGGCCCATTCCAGCTAGCGATTTGCGTCTGCCCAAAAACCGACATCCCCACAGGGGATTGCTTTCCGGACGTGGGGATTTTTGGCGGGCGCGGGGTAGGATCGGGCAGGAGAGCAGGCAGCGGCTCGGGGGGGACGCTGCTGCTCTCGCGAGCGAGGGGCGCGCCGATCGCGCCTCTCGCTCGTTTTACGTTTGTCGGGACACCCGGGTCCAGGGACCCTCGGAGTGCCGGTCTCGTCGAAATCGCACGTCCCGGTTGCATCTGCTGCGGCACGATCTTGGCGCTTCGAAGGGTGGCGGATGGCCGACGTGCATGCTGCGACGCGACAAATAACGCCCCGGATGGCCGAAACGAATTCCTCCGCTATCCTGGACCGCATCCTCATGTCCAGCGCGATTCCCATAGGTGGGCGAGACACACTCAGGCAGTCGCTCGTCGAGTTGCTCCCGGTCGCGGATGCCCTCGACGCATCGGATCTGCGGGATGCGGCCGAGGCGTGCATCGTGCTCCTCGACACCCCGATGCGCGTCGATCAGAAGAGCCTCGCGCCTTTGCTGAAGCTCACGCACGAGCGCGCGGCCGAGGTCTTTCGTCGGGGCGCGCGGGACGCCGACGGCCCGCTGCGCGCCCGCCTCGAAGCCTGCCGTGCCCGCGCCGAGGCGCAGGCCAAGCAAATGCAGCAGTTTCTCCCCACTTTGTTTTCGTGATTTCGGGGGATGGGAGCCTCGTCGAGCGTACGAGGCCTCCTCGGTCCCGCATGCGTCTTTTCCTGGCATTCTTTTTCATTGTCGCCGCATGTGACGCGCCGTCCCGCCCCGACGCGGTTCTCCCCGCGCCGCTCACGAATCCGACGCCGACGCGACCTTCGCCTTCGAATCTGCACGCGAACCTGCCTTCACCTCCGGTTTCGCGTCCGCATCCGGCTTGCTCCGATACGCGTGACACGCCAGGGATCTGGCCGCGCCCGGACGGGTTCGCGCGGGTCGTCCCTGCCAAACCCGGAGCGCTCGGCCACCTCGAACAGGACTTTGCCGGCCGGCCCGTTCGGCTGCGGTTCGTCGGGGCACACCTCTTCGATCTTCTCGACAAACTCCTCTACGAGGGAGGGCCGACCGAGCTCGATCGCCGCCGCGTCGCCTGCATCGCGCTCGACGCGGTCGCCCGGAGCGGCGCGCCCGTCGTGCGCCTGTGGGGTTCGCTGAAGCAAACCGGCTCGTCGACCGAGATCAAGCACGCCGCCGATATGCTCGCGCTCCTGCTCGACGAAAACGCGCGCCGCGAGCAGCCGTTGCGTTTCATCGTCACGCTGCAGAACCACCAGGCCGGCTACGGCGCTCCGGACAGCACGCGCTCGCTCGACGACCAGGACCCCAAGAGCCCCTTCTTCGCGAAGCGTTTTTATCTCGAAGGCGGCTGGAAACAAGCAGGCGCCGGGTCCCTCGCCGATCGTATCGAGGCGTTCGCGGCGAGGCCCGCCATCGCGGAAGATCGCGCGATCCTGGCCTTCGAGCTCGTCAACGAGCTCGACACCTTCCGGAACGTCGCCCGCGGCACGTGGGACGGCCCCGAGGCGGGCGTGTGGGTGAGCGAATTCGTGCAGCCCGCGCTGCGCCTGCTCGGCGAGCGTTTGCCGCACCCGATCCTGCTCGGGGACCTGCGCGGGCACGAGGCAGCCTACGTGTCCTTCCAGCGCGCGTGGATCGAGGCGCTGCCCGCTTCCCTCCGGGCACGGCTCGTCTGGACGACGCACGTGTACACGACCGTCGCGCCTTCGGGGAACGACCCCGCGTTCGCCCGCGCGACGTGGAAGCTCGAGAAAGATCTCACGATCGCGCGGAGCCTCGGTTTGCCTTTCCTGCTCGGCGAGCTCGGCCAGCACGTGCCGAAGAGCGCCCCGCGTTTTTGCCAGGGCGGCGCCCGGCACGACCTCGGCCAGCTCTTCGATGTCGTGCTCGGCCCGGCCGGACCCCGCGCCGAACGGCGCCCGATCGAGGCCGCGATCCTGTGGGGCGAGGGGCTCTGTGATCTCGACCTCGAAGGCGGGCGGCGTATCTCGATCGGCGCGGGCGGCGATTCGGCCGACATCGGCCCGGACGAACCCGCGGCGCGCGAGCGGATCCGCGAAATCCGGCAGGATCCTCGATTTCGTGTGGAATGACTAGCGGCAGCAATACTTGAACGCGCTGTCGACCAGCACCGCGCCGCTCGGCATCCCGCCCGCGGCCGTGCAGGCGCCCGTGTACACGCTGGCTTCGAGGGCCTGGATCGAAAAGGTGCCGGAATCGGCGAGCGCGGAGAGGTCGGTGCAGGCGTCGCCCGTGACGTCGATCGGCGGAGCCGCGTCGGCCCCCGATCCGGGCACCTGGCAGTTGTTCGAATCGAACGCACGGTAGGCGCCGCCCTCGCATCCGGCGCCTTCAAGCTTGCACGTGCACGCGCCGCAGGTCCGCGCGTCCTGCCCGCCTGCAAAGGCCGTCAGCGTCTCTCCATCCCAGCCGCTCGGGCATACGTCGGCGCCGCTGCTCCGCACGCAGAGCCGCGCGCCGGCTTCGAGCGGCGGCGCGCAGGTGGAGCCCTCCGCGCAGCCGAGCCCCGCGCCGAGTGCGCAGGCCGAGACGATCTGCTGGAAGAGCTGCGGCTCCGTGAGCTCTCCGCCGCTCGGCGTGCACGCGCCGTCCGATTGCAGGGCGCCCGCGCCGATGATGCGGCAGCTCGCGGCGCCAAGGGCGAACGGGCTGAAGGGCGCATCGCATTGCCCGACGTCGGCGAGCGTCGTGTTGACGGCATCTCCCGAGCAGTTCTTGGAGGGCCAGCACCGGAATTTCGGCGGGCTGCAAGCGCCGCCCTGGACGTCGCTGCACGCGCAGGGCGTGCAGGCCGCGGGCGCGGGGGACATATAATGGGCGGTGCCCGGGATGCCCGCGGGGCACGAGGGGCCGGACACGCCGTCCCAGAACGCGCGCTGGACCCAGAACGGGCCTTCCCAGCCGGGCGGAGCGTTCGGGACGCAAAGGGTCGTGCCACAATCGGGGTCGTCGCAATCGGCGAGGCCGTCGCCGTCGTCGTCCACGCCGTCGCCGCAAATTTCGTCTCCGGACGCGAGGACGAGCTCCGGCTCGATGCTGCCAACGACCTGGCATCCGCCCAAAAGCGCGAAGAGCCCTACGAAATTCCCGATCCACCGCTTGTAAGCCATGTCGTGCCTCATTGGGTGACCACCATACCCGATCCATGACGAGGGGCGTTGCCAGAGCGAGGACGCTCGGCCTACAATTGATTCGGGGTGCCTTTATTCGAAAGGTGCCTTCCGCGGGTGGTGGGCCGCTCGATGCGGTTCGCCGTTATGCGGGCGACGCACTCTTTGGATGGTTGCTTGGGAGCACGATCGCATGAAGAAGCTGACAAACGAGCTCACTCGTCCTCGTAGACCTCGGCAGATTCGAGTGGCGGCGACGGCGCTTCCCCCAGCGACGCGCCTCGCGCTTCGCCGTCGCACCTTCATGATGGGGCTCCTCGGCGGCGTCGCCGCGACGTTCGCGGCGGGGTGTGGCTCCGATCCCATCGCGCCGGCGCCTGGGGCGCCCACGGCGCCTTCGGGCGTATCCATCCCCGAAATCAAGGAAGGCGAGGACGTGATCGCCTACGTGATCCGCGTCAAGGAGAAGTACGACCACGAGTTCTACAAGGCCGTGATCGGCGCCGCGAACGATTTCAAGGAAGGCGACGAGGCCCTCGGGATCGCAGCCGCCGACGAGCCGTCGCGCGAGAACGCGCGCAAGCTCCTTGCGAACACGAAGATCGGCGACCTCGTGGACCGCCCGATGCTCGAAGACGCGGTGTACGACCTCGTCCTCAAGGCGACCGACGCGGCCGCGCTCGACGGCGTGCGCGCGTGGAAGATGTCGGAGCTCAAATCGTTCTTGCTCGAAAAGACCGAGGACGAGATCAAGGCCGTCATGGTGGGCCTGCCGAGCGACATCATCGGCATGATCGTGAAGCTCATGGGCAACGACGAGCTCATCAAGGTCGGCCAGACGGTGTTCAACCCGCTGCCGGGCTCGAACATCGGCGCCAAGGGGTACATGGGCGCGCGCATCCAGCCGAACTCGCCCACCGACGACACGAACGACATCCTCTGGCAGGTCATGAACGGCTTCGCCTTCGCGGTCGGCGACGTCGTACTCGGCAACAACCCCGTGTCGAGCGAGGTCGCGAGCGTGCACGCCATCGAGGAGGTGCTGAAGGACGTGCTCGTCACGTTCAAGCTCGAAGACTCGATGCCGCATTGCTGTCTCGCGCACATCGACGTGCAGGCCGAGGTGGAGAAGCAGTTCCCGCTCTCGACGGCGCTCTGGTTCCAGAGCCTCGGCAGCACGGTCGACGCGAACGCGACGTTCGACGTGACCGTGGAGAAGATGCTGAACCACGCGGCCACGCGCTCGGGCAAGTACGGGCTCTACTTCGAGACAGGCCAGGGCGCGGACGCGACGAACGGCCACGGCGCGGGCTTCGACATGGTCGTGCACGAGGCGCGCAAGTACGGCTTTGCGCGCGCGCTGAAGAAGAAGGTGGCCGAGGCGCAAAAGGCCGCGGGCCAACCCGAGGCGCCCTGGGTGCACCTGAACGACGTGGCGGGCTTCATCGGCCCCGAGGTCTTCCGCACGAAGCAGCAGCTCGTCCGCTGCTGTCTGGAGGACATCGTGATGGGCAAGCTTCACGGCCTGCCCATCGGCTTGGACATCTGCTCGACGCTGCACATGTCGGTGGATCTCGACGATCTCGACTGGTGCATCGACGAGATCATGCCGGCGAACCCCGCCTACCTCATGGGTTTGCCCACGAAGAACGATCCGATGCTCTCGTACCTGACGACCGCGTTCCAGGACCACGTCCGGATCCGCGAGAAGCACGGCTTCAAGGTCGACGACAAGATGTGGGCATTTTTCCAGGAGCTCGGCGTGATCGACGCCATGGGCAAGCCCACGCAGTACTTCGGCAACGTGAAGTACGTCTACGCGAAGTACGTGAAGGCGAAGGACCCGGCCGACATGCGCTCCGTGGACGAGATCATGAATGCGCAGGAGACGCTCGACGCGCTCGACGCCGTGAAGGCGCGTGGCGTGTTCATCGCCGAGGGCCACGGGGCGAACCCGTGGGATCTGAACCCCACGCTCGACAAGTACATCCGCGACCTCGTGGCCGACGGCAAGAAGAGCATCCTCGCCGAGCTCGATCCGGCGTTCGTCGCGACGATCCCGAGCGCGGTGAAGATCTGGACGGGCGCGAAGGATCGCGACGATTACATCCTGCACCCGCCGACGGGCGAGCAGCTCAAGGACGAGGCGGTTCGCGAGCTCGAGACGCTGCGCGACACGCACGCGGGCAAATACGACGTGCAGATCATGATTTCCGAGGGCCTGAACGCCTTCTCGATCTCGGATCCGGGCCACGTCGACAAGTTCCTGCCGGCGCTGCGCGCGGAGCTCGAAAAGGCGGGCTACAAGGTCGCGCCCGAGCACATCGTGTGCACGGCGGGGCGCGTGCGCGCGGGGTATCACGCGGGCGAGGTTCTTTACGGAAAACTCGCCGATGCGCAGAGCAGGCGAGCCATCGTGCACATCATCGGCGAGCGGCCGGGCAGCGAGCACCGCGCGTTCTCGGTGTACATGACGAACCCGAAGGTCGAGGTCTGGGCCCAGGCGGGCAAGGTCGACCACGACATCACGAGTGTCTTCGCCGGCCTCGCCGACACGACGTACAAAGACAAGGATCCGGTCGCGTCCGCAAAGCAGGTGGTGGCGCAGCTCAAGAACCTCTAACGGAGGTGCTGCCCTGACGTTGTGCGAGGGGCTCGTCCGTGAAGGCGAGCCCCTCTCCGTGATCACTCCGGCAGCGCGATCGCCCGGAGATCGGTGCCCGCCGCGTACGAATAACTCACGTACGAATCGAACCCACCCACGGTCACGAGGACCGGGACGCCGGCGACGACCCGGTGGACGCCGTCGTTTTGCTTGCCCGGCAGGGTGATCACGAAGTTCGCGAGCGCTTCGATGAGGGGGAAGCTGAGCTGGCAGTTGTAGACGAGGTACGCAGGCGGCTCGCCGCCGCGCTCCTCGATCGTGAGGCCGTCGGCCGCCTCGACCTCGCAGCTATCAGGGCCCATGAGGATCTCGTCGAGCAGGACACCCTGGCCCGTGGGCACGACGATCGAGACGTAATCGAATGCGTATTTGTCGGGCGTGAGGAAGACGTAATCGGGCCGGGCCTGCTCGAGCGGGGGGACGATGAGCAGGCTCGGATCGCCGCCGGGCAGGCCACGCCGCACGCCCGCGGCGTCCTGGCTGCCCATGATCTGCGCCACGATGATGGGCTCCGTGCTCTCGGCCGTGAAATGGCGGTAGGTCGTGACCTCGGCCGAATCGCCGAGCCACTTGAGGTCGATCACGTCGTACGGAGGCGGCAGGCTCGTCGTGATCTTCGCGCCGGCCTTCGAGGCGGCGACGAAGCGCACGTAATCGGGCTCGGGGACCTCGTCGATGAGCGCGCCGGCTTGTTTGACCATGCGCGTGCGGCTCGGCGTGTGGGGGATGGCGAACGACTTTCCAGCCGTGCGGATCGGATCGAGCTGATCTTCGAGGTGATCGGCGCAGCAGCGGCGGTAGGCCAGGGTCGGGAAATGGGGCGCGTCCGAGGCCTCGCCGCCCGTGAAGACCGCAATGGGCCCGGTCGACTCGATGGTGCTGCCCGTGAAGTCGGCGTTGAAATCGCCCGTCTCCAGGTTCAGCACGTCGAAGGCGTCGAGGCGCGCTTCGATCGTGCCGTTCGCCGGCGTCTCGGGCACGGGGCCGCCGCCGACGACCTTGGTCTTCGTATGCACACGGACCGTGGTGTTCGGCTGCGTGCCGACGACCGTGAGGAACGAGCGGAGGTGGGTCGGGTCGTTCGGGTTGAAGTTCGTGTCCGGATCGTCGGTCGCGGCGATCGTCTGCGGCCAGCCGACGACGACGTACGACGTGATGAGGCTGTCCTCGACGCCGAACGAGAGCGCCTCGGTGGGCTTCAAGAGCGACGCGTCGTTCGAGAAGACGTTGACGTTTTCGAGCGGGTTGAACTGATACGCGACGACGGGGAAATCCGAGCGGACGCGGTAGGCGTGCCGCGTGAGCGCCGTGTGCGTGCCCGTGTCGTATTCGCCCTCGGGGCTGCCGTCGACCTCGCGTGGGCCGAGCTTGAAGACCTGGAGGTTCAAGGGCGCGATGACCGCGGTCGCGATGTCGTAGGGCGCAGCTTCGGAGCCCGGCAGGCCGTCGTCCTGCGCGATCCGCACGGAGACGGCGACGTCCGGGTGCGGGTTCGAGATGACGACCGCGAACTGCTGCGCGGCCGCGTTGCTGGTCGCGTCGATCATCGCGTTGTCGAGGTCGACCGCCCAGTACTCGCAGCCGACGTTGCTCTTCTCGATGGTCGCGCGGCCGCAGAGATCCACGCAGTTCCCGAGGCGGCACGCGATGCCCTTCGACGGATCACACGTGTCGACGAGCGTCGCGGCGGTGCCATCCGCGTTGCAGCGGTAGGCCTCTTGTCCCTTGCAGCTCCCTGCATTCGGGAGGCACGCCGTGCAACGGAGCAAGGTCGGCGCGCAGACGAGGCCCTCGGCCGCGCAGTCCTCGACGAGGGTCCACGCAGGGCCCGCGCCGTCGTCGGTGCAGCGCTCGAGCGCGGTCGTGCATCGTTCGAGGCCCACGACGCACGCGGGCGGCGGCGGGGGCTTGGGCTCGACCTCTTCCCAGCGGGTCGATTTGTCGAAGCAGCTCGCGACGAGCGCCGTGGCGAAGACGACGAGGGCGCCGCGGCCGAGCTTCTTCGAGCGCCTGGATCGCTCGTTCATGCGCGTCTCCTCGTCGCGATCACAGGAACACGTTGAAGTAGTCGAGGGCATAGGCGCTCATGCCGCTCGGCCGGATGTCGCGATAGCGGAGCGCGCCGTAGGAGAACTTCTCGACGCGCGCGCCATAGACGCCGATCGTGACGGGCCCGCCCGGCAGGCCGCCCGAGGGGAAGGGGAAGCCCGAGAGATCGGGGACCTCGACGGCGTGCGAGCCCTTGGGCACGACGACGGTCCAGCGGATGAGGCCGCCGCCGCTCGCGATGTCGTAGACCGAGAGGTCGATCGCGGAGCCGCCGGCGCCGAACGTGGTCGCGAGGTGACGGCCATCCCAGGCCGCGCCGCTCACCGGCGTGTTCAGCGTCGGCACGCCGACGAACCCCTCCACGACGAGGCCCTCGGCGGTGCTCGTCGAGAGCAGCCGGCCGACGACGGACATCGGCGCCGAGGCCTGCGCGCCCGTGACCGCGCGCGCGGTGGAGTGGTACGTCGCGCCAAACAACGAGCCGTCGAGCGCAGGCAGGCCGACGAAGGGGATGGGCCCAGCGAGCGGCAAGAGCGGCGTCTTCACGCCCGCGGGCAGGATCGCGTAGCCGTCGTTGCCGAGCATCACGGAGACCGTGGCGCGCACGCGATCCGGACCCTTCGGCCCCGGCGCGGGCGGCGTGACGTTCATCGTGAGGGCTTGATCGAGCGACCGATCCATCACGATGTAGACCTGCTCGGTGAACACGCCCGGCTGCACGCTCACGCCTTGCACCATGCCCATCGCGTACGCCGTGAACTTCGTCGGGACGGTGTTCGTGGTCTCGACACCGGCGAGCGCGTACAGGGCGCGGTTGCCGGCGCTGCTGCCGAGCTGGAACTGGTAGCCGAGCTCGCCGGGGGTATCGGGGAGGATGGCGGTCGAGGGGTGTGGGAGCTGGAAGGACGCGGTCGGATCCTGCGTCGCGTGGAAGACGTACGCGGCCTGGCGTTCGCCCGGCGCGGGCGCGGGTACGTTGATCCAGGGGGATTTCTTGAACTCGACGTTGCCGGTCCAGACGAGCTCGCCGCGGATGCCGCCGCCCGCGCCGGGTTTGCCGCCGACCGGCGGAGGATCGCCGTCGGCCACACAAGCAGGGCTGAGGACGGGATCGAGGTAGACGGTGACGGTGTCGACGGGGACGTCGACGAACGAGATGGGGCTGTGGCACTTGGCCGCGATGGTCACGGTGCGCGGGCCCGAGAGCGAGGGATCGTCGAAGAGCGTGACGCCCGTCGAATCGACCTGTTTCACGAGCGCGGACGGGAGAGAGCTGCCCACGATCACGTGCGCGCCGGGGATCGGATCCCCCGTGAAGTTGTTGTAGACGAGCACCTTGAGCTTGCCCGCGAGCAGATCCCCGGAGAGGCCGCCCTTGAAGCCGTTCGTGCTGTCCTCGTAGGTGTATGCGTCGAGCACGACGATCGGCTGGCCGTCGCCCGCGTCGACCGCGACGGGCTTCGCGCCGGGCGTGCCTTTGGGGACGGTGCACGTGATCGAGGTCGGTCCGTTGACGGTCTGCGTGGTGCAGGGTTTGCCGCCGATCTTGACGACCGTGCCGGGCCCCCAGCTCGTGCCGTCGCCGGCGATTTCGACGACCGTGCCGCCGGCGACGGGCCCGCTCGAGGGCGCCGCGTAGAGCGCGTCGTAGGCGTATCCGCCGGGGAGCGAGCGGCGCGTGGATTCGTCGTCGCCCTTCTGCACGGTGAGCGTGACCGGGCCGGCGGAGCCCTTGGGCGCGACGATCTGCAAGCGGGTCGGATCGATCGGCAGCATCGTGGACGTGTCGGCCTCGACCTCGCCGAACCAGACGCGTGTCGCCGCTGCGAAGCCGTTGCCGCGAAGGAGCACGCGCTGGCCGCCGGTGAAGGGGCCGTGCGTGGGATCGGCGCCGATGACGGCGTAGGGATCCGCGTTCGGGATGTCGGGCGCGGCGTCGATGGGCGGCACGCCGCCGTCGAAATTGATGAGCGGGTCTTCTTCGTCGCCGTCGGTCTGACGACGGATGCCCTCGGGCGCGCCGGCGATACACGCGGAGGCGGTCAGCGCGAGGAGCAGGAAGCCACGGAGGACGAATTTTCTCGGGCTGGCTTGGAGATCGCGCACATCACGAGTGTACGCGATGCGGGTAGGTACGGGCGAGGTTCGGCTGCGCATCGACCGCATTGCGGTCGATGCACGCGAGGTCCCGGGCTTGCCCTGGTTCTGAGCACTGGTCTCATCGTGAAGCCGCTTGGCTGGGGCTTTGCCCCAGGCCCCACCCGGGGCTGTCCGCCCCGGGACCCCGGACCAGCCAGGGGCTGGACCCAAGCTCGATGAACTGCGCAATGCGCAGTTCATCGAACAGGCCCGGTCAAGACCGGCAGCGACGTTGCCAACCGAGACAGCCGTGCGGCCTTCCAGCGGGCCGGTGGCAAGACCATGGGGGGGTTCGCTGGCGTCGGTTCGATGAGCTGCGCGATGCGCAGTTTCTCGATGAGGCCGTGTCTTCAAGCTTGGGGGCCGAGTCCCAAGGCGACGGGGACGTGTGTGCGAGAGATGGGGACATGTGTCCGGAGAGACGACGTCGAGCCTCCGAAGGTACGAGGCCGTGCCTTGGAGGAACGAGGCCGTGCCTTGGAGGGACGGGGACGTGTCTCTGCGGCGTGCCGTCGAGCCTCCGAAGGAACGAGGCCGTGCCTTGGAGGGACGGGGACGTGTCTCTGGTGCGTGCCGTCGAGCCTCCGGAGGTACGAGGCCGTGCCTTGGAGGAACGGGGGCAATGGAAGGGGCGACGGGCTCGTGGCGTCGAGAGATGGTCACGATGCAGGAGACCATCGGCTCATCGCCCGAAGACCTACGGCCCCATCACGTGGAGGGACGGAGCCGTGCTGTTTGGAGCGTGAGGCCACCACGTCACGCCACGACGTCATGCGACGAGGCGTTGGCCGCCGACCTGTCCGCGCTGCGGCCTTTGGTAGGCAGGATCATCCCTGGCCTTGACCGGCGGCGGCGTTCCCCACCAAGACAGCCGCGCTACGGCTTCTGCTGTCCCCCCGGCATCTTCGTCGGCCTGTTTGAAAAACTGCGCATCGCGCAGTTTTTCAACCCTGGGTCCAGCGCCTCGCTGGTCCGGGGTCGAGGGGGCGGACAGCCCCCCGCGGGGTCCGGGGCAGCGCCCCGGGCGCGGCGCTTCCCAGATGAGACCAATGCTCAGGCCCTGGTTCGGGTCCAGGGGCGAAGAGCCCCTGGTCGGGTCCGGGGTGAAACCCCGGCGATACGCTGCGGAGCGTCCTCTCAGGGATCCTTGCCACCGACGAGGCCGAGGCTCGCTTGCTTCTCGGCGAGCGCCTTCACGGCCGGCTCGATGTCCTCGAAGGGCTCGTTGAAGTGGATGGCGACGGCGTACGGCCAGATGTCCGAGACCTCGACGCTGCGCCGCTCGTCCCGCACGACGCGGCCCTTCACCTCGCGGGCCTGGTTTGGATCGCCCGTGAGGTACAGCGAGAGCGTGACCTCATCGCCGATTTTCACGCGCGCGCGGGTGAGCAGGAGGGCGCCCGAGACGCTCAGATCCCGGATCACGGCGGTGCGCTTGGTCCCGTTGCCCGTGTCGACGTGCGCGGGGAAGACGGCCATGTGTCGCAACGCGGTGCGGCGGTCCGATGCTGGGCCCGATACGGGGCCTTCGGAAAGCGGTGCTTCTTCTTCACGATCTTGGTTGCTCATGGACGTTCCTCGGCGCGCGCTCGGGGAGCCATCTTCCCGCGGGAGCGCCGCTCGTGACAAGGCCGAACGCCCCAGGCTTTTTGGCGTCGCCTAGCTCCGCGCGACCTCTTCGCGATCGCCCCTACCAGCGAGGCGCGCGACCGTGTCGAGCAGCGTCCCGAGGTCGAACGGCTTCTTGAGGAACGCCGCGCATCCGAGCTCCTGCGAGAGCCTCCGCCCCTCCGCCGCGCTCATCATCACGACTGGGATGCCCCCGAGCGACGCGTCTTCGCGCATGAGCCGCAGCATCTCGGCCCCGTCGACGACGGGCATCATCCGATCGAGCAGCACGAGGTCGGGCCGCGATTCGGCGATACGCGTGAGCCCCTCGCGCCCGTTCGACGCCGTGATCACGCGGTAGCCCTCCGCGGTGAGGAGGTCGCTCAGCACGTCGACGATGTCGAGTTCGTCGTCCACGACGAGGATCGTCTTCACGCGCTCCCCCGGAGGCGCCCTCGCGCGTTCGGCTGCTCCACCTCGATGCCCTGGCTCGAAATCCGGAGCCTCCGCGAGGAGGGATCGTGCTTACCGCCCGCGACCTTGCGGGTCGCGACGTACCTGCGCAGCCGCCGCCCTTTTTCTTCCTCCTCGAGGAGGATGACATTGTCCACGAACGCGGTCTGCGGCAGCGAGGTCGTGCTTGGCGCGCGCTCCCACGTGGAGTTCGTCTCCGCGAGCAGCGTGGTCGCTCCGCGCCTCGCGAGCGCGGCCCACAACGCTGCATGGAAGCGATCGAGTCGCTCGACGTCCGTCACCATGTTGCGGAAGCCGCGGAGCTCGTCGATGAACACGCGCTTCTGCCCCTCCTCGCTGGCCTCCTCGAGCAGGCGCCACGCAACTGCGTCCGCCGTACCCTCGGTGGGAGGGTACCATAGCATCGTCAGCTCGGAGCGAGCGAGCGCGCCCTGGGCGTCGAGCCCGATGCCTTTCGCCGCCTGGACGATCCGCGCGGGCGCCTCGCCGAAACCCAGGTAAATCCCGCGCTCGCCGCGACGGATGCCTTCGAGGAGAAAGCTCATCCCGAGCAGCGTCTTGCCCGTCCCGGGCGCTCCGACGAGCACCGTGGACGAACCGGCGAGGACACCTCCGCCGAGCATCGTGTCGAGCCCCGGCACGCCGAAGCCGATCCGCCCGCGCGGGGGCGCCGAGGAGGGCGGCTGGAAGGGCCAGGCTTCGAGCCGCGGGTAGACGTGGATGCCCTTCTCGTCGATGTCGATCGCGTGCGCGCCGAGCGCGTACTTCGTGGCCCGCATCTTCTCGACCACGAGCTCGCGCTCCGAGCGCGCGCCGATGCGGCGCTTGTCGAGTGTGATGAGCCCGTCCACCGTCGCTTGTTCGGGCCGCGGCATGTCCGAGGCGCGCTGCGTGGCGAGCAGGAGCATCGTGCAGCCGGTCAAGCTCGCCGAGGTCGAGAGCGTCAACAAGAACCGCTTGAACACGCTCGTCGTCGGGGCGAACTCCTCCGCCGTGCCGAGCCCGTCGAGCACGAGGAACACCGCGCCGTGCTCCCGGATCGTACGGCCGAGCAGCTCGAGCAGGCCGTCGAGGCCGCTCTGTTCGAGCACGCCGTACCCGCTCATGTAGACGATCCGGTGCGGCACGAAGGTCGGGTCGAAGAACTCGAACGCCGCGAGATGCGCGAGCATGCGGGCGTGCGCCTCCGCGAGCAGCGTGACGTACACGGCCGTCTGGCCCGTCGCGGCGCGGCGGAAGGTGATCTGGTTGGCGAGGATCGTCTTGCCGCTGCCGGGCGGGCCCACGACGAGGTGGACGCTGCCGGCCAGGAAGCCTCCGCCGAGGACGGTGTCGAGACCCGTGATCCCTGTGGGAATCCGGTCGAGGCTGGGTCGCTCGGCGTCATCCTGTTTCATGGCGTGCCCCTGGGATGCCGATGGTCCGTCCGCCGTCGCAGGTTCTCCCGTAGGGATAGCGCGTGAGGAGGTTCACCGCGAGGAACCGAACGAAAGGCCCGTTCCTTCCGTTGACAAGCCCCAACGCGCGGGGCAGGATGCGCGCCCCCGTTTGCCCCCGCATTTGCAACGGCAAACGGACTCCACACGCTCCCCCGGCACACGCCCCATGAGGTGGGACCTGCGGCCGGTGCTCCCAAGGATCTGTTGATCCCGGGGGGTTGTCCGCAGGATGGGGAGCGGAGGTCCAACCGAACCCGAGTAAGGAATCCGTGCCATGACCGACGTTTCGATGTCCACTGCCGAGTCCGCCGGCACCTTCGTGCCCCCCGGCCCCGGTGAGTTCCCGCTGCCCCTCCGCTCGCTGCTCGACGCGGGCGTGCACTTCGGCCACCAGACGAAGCGCTGGAACCCGAAGATGCGCCCGTTCATTTACGGCGCGCGCAACGGCATTCACATCGTTGATCTCGACCAGACGGTGCGCCTCTTCAAGCGCGCGTACGACTTCGTCGTCGACGCGGTCGGCCGCGGCGGCAGCATCCTGTTCGTCGGGACGAAGCGCCAGGCCCAGGACATCGTCCAGGAAGAGGCCCGCCGCTCCGGGATGTACTTCGTCACGAACCGCTGGCTCGGCGGCACGCTGACGAACTTCCGCACGATCAAGCAGGGCCTCGACCGCCTCCGCACGCTCGAGCGCATGAAGGAGGACGGGACGTACGAGCAGTTCGTCAAGAAGGAGGTCGCGCGGATGGAGAAAGAGCGCGATCGCCTGGAGAAGTACCTCGGCGGCCTGAAGGGCATGGGCGGGGTGCCGGCGGCGATTTTCGTGATCGATCCGCACCAGGAGTCGATCGCGGTGAACGAGGCGCGCAAGCTCGGCGTCCAGGTCATCGCGATCACGGACACGAACTGCGACCCGGACCTCATCGACTACGTGATCCCGGGCAACGACGACGCGATCCGGTCGATCCGGCTGATCACGGCCCGCATCGCCGACGCCGCGCTCGAGGGCTCGCAGCGCCGCAAGGACGTGGAGCGCGAGCAGGATCGCGAGCGTCCGCAGCAGGGCGGCCCGCAGCAGGGCGGCGGCCGTCGCGACGAGATCAACGTGTACCAGGGCGGCCGCGGCGGTCGCGGCGGCCGTGGCGGTCGCGGCGGCGGCGGCGATCAGCCCCAGCAGTGATCACGCGCCCGGCCGGGCGAGCGTGACGGGAGGGCGCTCCCTTTCGAGCTCGAGGTTTCACGCCTCGCTCGGGGTGGCGCCCTTCCTGCCACCATCGGCCCCCGGGGACCCCTGAGAGCATCCTGTCCACGTTCGGGGCTCCGCTCGGACGAGCCGAGCCGGCGCCCGAACCTCTGAAGATTTCCCCAACACGAACGATACATTTTCCGGAGGAATACGAGCCATGGCCGGCATCAATCCGCAGGCGATCAAGGAGCTCCGCGAGCGTACGCAGGCGGGCATGAGCGACTGCAAGAACGCCCTCGTCGAGGCCGAGGGCGACATGGAAAAGGCCGTCGAGATCATCCTGAAGAAGGGCCTCGCGAAGAGCGCCAAGCGGGCCGGCGCCGTCGCCAGCGAGGGCGAAGTCCGCGCCTCCGTCTCGCAGGACAAGCGCGCCGCCACGCTCGTCGAGGTCAACATCCAGACGGACTTCTCCGCGCGCAGCGACGAGTTCAAGAACTTCGTCGGCGACGTGCTCGCGCTCGCCGCGGCCGCGCCCCTCGGCGCCGACCTCAAGAGCAGCGAGCTCAACGGCAAGAAGGTGAGCGACGTGATCGTCGACCTCACGGCGCGTATCGGCGAGAAGATCGACATTCGCCGCTGGGATCGCGCTGAGGTCCCCGCCGGCAAGTCGGGCCTTTCGCACGCGTACGTGCACCTCGGCGGCAAGATCGGCGTCGTGCTCGCGCTCGAGACCGAGAGCGACGCGGTCGCGCAGCACGCCGAGGTCGTGAAGTTCGCCGACGAGACGGCGATGCAGATCGCGGCGATGAACCCGGTCGCGCTCGTCCGCGAGGACATCGGCGACGACGCGAAGGCCAAGCAGAAGGAGATCTTCGAGGGGCAGCTCCGCGAGGACCCGAAGCCGAAGCCCGAGAGCGCGTGGCCCAAGATCATCGAGGGCAAGTTCAACAAGTGGTTCAGCGAGGTCACGCTGACCGAGCAGGAGTCGGTCGTGGTCCCTGGCCAGACGATCGACAAGCTCCGCCAGGCTGCCGAAAAGGCCGCGGGCGGCACCGTGAAGATCGTGCGCTTCGTCCGCTTCGAGCGCGGCGAGGGCATCGAGAAGCCGCAGGGCCCCGACTTCGCATCGGAAGTTGCGAAGATGGCCGGTGGCTGAGAGGGCGCTCCTCGGCGCCGTCTCCGTCGATCTCGACGGGATCTCGCACTACCACCACATCCACGGCCTCGCTCCGCTCGCGGACGAGGCCGTGGCCCGTCACGCCGTCTACGACATCGCCCTCGTCCGCATGGCGGACTTCGCGCGGGCGCACGATCTTCCCCTGACCCTCTTCGCCATCGGCGCGGATCTCGCGAGGCCCGCGAGCGCGGCCAAGCTCGCGGCGCTCGCGGCGCGCGGGCACGTCGTCGAGAACCACTCGTTCTCGCACCGGTACGATCTCACGCGCGGCTCGCCCGAGGAGATCCAGCGCGACATCGCAGCCGGGCAGGACGCGATCGAGCGCGCCACGGGTCGTCGCCCCGTGGGTTTCCGCGCGCCCGGGTACACCGTGACCGACGTCGTGCTCGACGCGCTGGAGGCGCTCGGTTTGCGCTTCGATTCGTCGGTGTTCCCGTGCCCCGCGTACTACGGCGCGAAGGCGCTCGTGATGGGCGCGATGCGCCTCGTCGGTCGCACGAGCGCCTCGGTGCTCGACACCCCGCGCGTGCTCGCCGCGCCGACACGCCCGTATCGCCCGGGCAAACCCTTGTTTCGC
Source organism: Polyangium sorediatum (assembly GCF_029946465.1). Classification (NCBI taxonomy): domain Bacteria; kingdom Pseudomonadati; phylum Myxococcota; order Polyangiales; family Polyangiaceae; genus Polyangium; species Polyangium sorediatum. Next base: position 43,130 of record NZ_JARZHI010000031.1, on the reverse strand, counting down.
CCGGGAAACCGCGCCCTCGTCGAGCTCCCGATCCAGGTCACGCCCGGGCTGCGCCTGCCCTTCATCGGCACCTCGCTCGCCCTCGCTGGGCCTCGTACCGCGCGCCTGCTCGCCGCTCCGTGCGCGGGCGAGCCGCTCGTGAACCTCGAGCTTCACGGCATCGATTTTCTCGACGCGGACGACGGCCTCGCGCACCTCGTCCCGCACCAGCGCGAGCTCCGGATCCCGCTCGCCCGAAGGCTCGACGCGCTCTCCGCGGCCCTCGACGTGCTCGCGAAGCGCGGCGCGCGGTTCGTCACGCTCGAAGAAGCAGCGAACGAAGTTCCTTAGCTCGACGGGTGGTACCGCACGGCGGCTCCGCCCTCCGCAGCTTGTTTCAGGCTCTCGACGCGCGAGATGCGTTCGGGTGCGATGCCGGAGGCGGCGATGAACTCGCGCGCGATCTCGCTCTCGCCGTACGCGAGCTCGTCGGGCGTGCCCGAGGCGACGACCTGACCCTGGATCACGAGGAACGCCTGGTGCGCGATGCGGAACGTGCTCGCCATGTCGTGGGAGATCACCACGCTCGTCACGCCGAACCGGTCGCGCGTCTCCTCGATGAGATCGTCGACCATGCGGCTCGTCTGCGGATCGAGGCCGCTCGTGGGCTCGTCGTAGATCAGGATCTTCGGCTCCAGCATGAGCGCGCGCGCGAGGCCCACGCGTTTCCTCTGGCCGCCCGAGAGTTCGCTCGGCATGCGCTGCTCTTTGTTCTCGAGGCCGAGCAGGTTCAGCATGCCCACGACCTTGTCGCGGATGTCCTTCTCCGACATCTGCTTGCGGTGCTCCCGCAAGGGGAACGCGACGTTGTCGAAGATGTTCAGCGAGTCGAGCAGCGCGGCGTACTGGAACACCATGCCGAACTTCTGCCGCACGCGGTTCATCTGACGCTCGCCGAGCGGGCCGATGTCCTCGCCGTCGACCCAGATGTGCCCACTCGTGGGTTTTTCCAGGCCGATGAGGAGCCGCAGCAGCGTCGTCTTGCCTGCGCCCGAGCCGCCGATGATCACCGCCGTCTCCTTGCGGCGGAGGTGCATCGTCACGCCCTTCAGGACCTGCGTCGTCCCGAACGATTTCTTCACGTTGTCGACGAAGACGTGATCCTCCGGCGGGATCCGGGGTGCTTGGCTCGTGCCTCCGGCGGACATCGCGCGTGGAGGCTACCACGCGGTCTCGTCCGAGGGGCCCTCGCGCTTGACGCGTGGGGCTTACGGCGGGAAATGTGCCGCATGACCGAGGACATGCTCCGTACCGTGCTCGACACCGCTTCCGTCACGACCGACCCCGAGGGTTGGCTCCGCCTGCCAGAAGGTCAGCTCCTGACGCTGTACGTCGCGCACGACGGCGTCTCGCTGAACATCGCGAAGGTGGAGTCGCTGCGGATCGCCCATGGCGTCATCCGGGCGCGCTCGATCAAGGGCGAGTCGTTTTTCGTGGCGCGAGAGGACCTCTTTGCGGTGAGCGTCGACGGCGGCACGAAGCTCGCCGCGGGCCGCAAAGCGGGCTTCTTGGGTTGAACGCACGAGGCCGAGCGGCCGAGACGCTCGGCGCTCGCGCAGGAGGCGCGCCCGAGGCCGTCCCGCAGCGTCCACGAGGACCGCTGTGGATGTGGCTCGTGGCGCGCCTCGTGGGGCTCCTGCCGTACCACGCGCTGCGCTCGTTCGGCGCGGCGCTGGGCGCGTTCGTGGGCGGGTTATTGCGGGTGCGGCGACGTCATGTCGAGTCCGCGATGGCGCGCGCAGGCGTGCCGGCGCCGAGGCGCGCGGCGGCGGCGATGTACGGCTCGCTCGGCGCAGGTCTGCTCGAGCTCCTCTGGACCGCAGGGAGGCCGGAGGCGCCGCTCGCATCGAAGCTCGTGGTATCGCCGCGCGCCGCGGAGTTTTTCGCGCGCGCGCTCGCGCGTGGGCGTGGTGTCGTGGTCGCGACGGCGCACACGGGCAACTGGGATCTCTCGGCGTGTGCGGCGGCGGCGTGGCTTCGGGAGCACGTGGGTCCGTCGGGGCGCGCGCCAGCCTTGCACGTCCTCACGAAGCGTTTGTCCTGGCGCGCGCTCGATCGCACGTGGCAACACCTGCGCGCTGAACGAGGTGTCCTTCTCGTCGACGCCCGCGGTGCCACGGCCCGCGTGCGGGGAGCGCTCGCCGGTGGCGACGTCGTCGCGATGATGATCGATCAAGCGCCCGAGCGTGCTGCCGGCGTCGCGCAACTCCCGTTCCTCGGAGCGCCTGCGTGGTGTGATCTCGCGCCGGTGCTGATGGCGTCACGCGCGCGTGCGCCGATCGTCGTCGCTTTCGGCCGCCGCCGCGACGATGGCTTGCACGAGCTCGACGCCTTCGACCTGATCGAGCCCGAGGCGCTCGCCACGCGGACCGACGTGGAGCATGTCGCGGCGCGGATCACGGACGCGCTCGCATCGTTTGTCGAGACGTACCCGGCGCAATGGTTGTGGTTGCACCGGCGGTGGAAGGGGTTGTCGAGGGAGAAGAGGCGGTCCTGAGCAGAACGGCGGGCGGCAGCGTCAGAACGTGCCGATCGCGCCGAGGGCCGGGATTGTGTTGCCGCGGAGATCGTACGCGACGGTCGGGCCGAGGCCACGAAGCTCGAAGCTGCTCGCGGCTTGTTGTTTCTTGGCTTCGAGCTGCTCGCGGTGGGGTGTCGTCGCGAGGTCCACGATGCCGAGCGTGAGCGGCACGAGGAACGCGAACGTGAGGGGGACAAGGCGGGTCGGGTCGTCCCAATCGATCATCGTGCCCGCTGCGAACGAGCCGCCCCGAAGCGCGGTGTAGAGCAGGCCCTTGCCCCAGTCGCCTACGACGAAGCGCGGGACGCTCGGCGTGATCGTCAGGATCGCGCCCATCGCGTACAGCGCGGACTTCGAAGGCTCGACGCTGCAGGCCTCCGTGGCGCCGCAGGCCGCGCTCGCGCCGAGGGAGATGAGGTACGCGGCGCCGGTCGTGACCGTGCCGAGGCCGAAGATGATGCTCGACGCGATGAGCGCGCCGCGGCGGGCCGGATCCGGGGCGTACCGAGGTTTGGGCTTGCGCGGCGCGATCGGCGGAGGCGGGGGCGGGTAGGCGTAGGCGGGCGGAGGCGCCGAGGGGTAGGGGTACGGTAGCGCGTGGGGGAGGGGGCACGCGCCGTGCGCGGACGCGGATGCAGGGGCGCGCGGATCGACGTCGACGCGGCCGCATTCGTAGGCGTGGACCGTGCCGGCGCTCGTCTGCGCGTGGACGTCGACGCCTTCCTCGGGGGTGCGGCTGACGGTCGTGCGGCCGTCGGAGTGCTGGACGATGTGGGGCGGGAGGGGCGCTCCGGGCGGAAGCGGTTCGAGCGTCGGGGGCGGCGCCTGGGCCGAGGCCGTCCCGGCGGTGAGGAACCAGGCGAGCGCCGCGGTCGAGCAGAGCATCGTCTTGCGCATGGCGAGGGCGAAAGGGAGCAAGTTCCAAGCCATACGTGCTTTCCGGGGTTGAAGCGAGGGGCCTCGGGCGGGCGCGCGTCTCGGGGGTCGAGGTGTATCTCGCCGGACGAGCGGGGGCGTGGACTCCGGTTCACGGCGGCGGGGGGCGGAAAGATGAATGTTTGGCCTGGATGGCCGAGCCTTGGTGATAAATTGGCGGCGCGATGGAAGCGGGAAGCCAGTCGACCGACGACATGCCCTGCGCGCGCCCCGAGGACGGCGCGCGACAGAGCGTGCATGCGTCGTGCGAGCTTCTCGAGAGCGAACACGAACGTCATGGCGCGCGCGAAGGGCTCATCCGTGTCTGGACCTGACTCGGGCGATCGCGCCGTCGACGTCGCGCTGAAGCTCGCCGAAGAGCTCTTCGGCTTCGGCTCGAGTGGCGCGACGCCCGGCTGGGTGCGCGATCGCGTGCGTCGTTACCTCGAACATCAGTCGTACAGGAGCGGCCTGTCGATGAACGCGGTCGCGCGGGAGCTGCTCAAGGACAAGACCGCGGTCGAGCAGATCGTCACCTCGCTCCGCGTGGGCGAGACGCGCTTCTACCGCGACGGCGCGCAGTGGGAGGCGATCGAGCGTCAGCTCGAAAAGCTCTTCCCCGCGGACGTGGAGCTCGCGGTGCTCTCGGCCGGCTGCAGCACGGGCGAAGAGGCGTACACGATGGGCATGTTGCTCACGGCGGCGCGTCGGCGCTTCCGCGTGCTCGGCGTGGATCGTTCGGCCGAGGCGATCGCGGTCGCGCGCGAGGCGACGTACGGGCGCGAGGCGGCGCGCGACATCCCGCCCGCGTGGGTCGAGCGCTTCTGCGACGAACAGAACGGCCGCCTGCGCGTCGGCCTCCTCGTCCGCAACGCGGTCGAGTTCGAGGAGTGCGACCTCGTCAAGCGCGTGCCGCAGGGGCCGTTCCACATCATCCTGTTCAAGAACGTGCTGCTCTACCTGACGACGCAGGCCGGCGAGCAGGTCGCCACGCGGCTCGCGAACGAGCTCGAAGACGGGGGCCTTCTGTTCTCGGCCGCGAGTGAGGTCCTGCGCCTGCGCAGCATGGGCCTCGAACCGTTCCGGCTCGCGCAGACCGTCACCGCGCTGCGCCCCCCGAAGCGACGACCATGACCGCCGAGGTGAAGGATCCGACGGGCGTGCTCGTGGATCTTCGCCGCGAATGGTCCGCGCGCCGCGCCGAGCTCGAAGCGCTCGTGCCATCGGGCAGCCACGCCGCGCCGCTCGACGCGTGTGGGCTCGTGCTCGGGCGCAAGCACGCGCGCGTCTGTGACGAGCTGCTCACGCAGCTCTTCGAGATCCTGCGGACCGAGGCGCGCGAGGGGCGCCTGCGTTTGCCCGGCGGCGAGCCTGCGCCGAAGGAAGTCGCGGGCGCGTTCGAAGAGGTCGCGCTCGGCGGCGTCGGTGGATACGGGCGCGGCGCGCTCGCGCTCGGCAGCGACCTCGATGTGCGGCTCCTCGCGCGCGACCTCGGCGCCGCCGCGTCCGTGGCGGAGGCGCTGCTTTACCCGCTCTGGGACATGGGCGTGACGATCGGCCATCAGGTCGGCAAGGTCGAGGCGCTCGTGGAGGCGGCTCGCACGGACCTGCCCACGGCGACGAGCTTGCTCGACTACCGGCACATCACGGGGAGCCGCGCGCTCTCGGACGAGCTGAAGACGCGGTGCGACGCCGGGCTCTTCGCGCACACGGAGCTGCCTCGGTTCCTCGCGCAGCTCGAGGACGAGGTGCGCGAGCGGCACGCGCGGTTCGGCGGGTCGGTGTATCTGCTCGAACCCGATGTGAAGAACGGGGCGGGGGGCCTGCGGGATCTCGACATCGCGTGCTGGGCGGGAAAGGCGCGCTTCGGCGTGCACGAGCTCGACGATCTCGTGCGCGTGGGAGCGCTCTTGCCGCGCGAGTCGGCGGAGATCGCTGCTGCGCGCGAGCTGCTCTTCCGCATCCGGAACCTGCTCCACGCACACGCGGGGCGGCGCAGCGACAGGCTCACGTTCGACGAGCAGGAGTCGATCGCGTCGCTGCTCGGCTACGGCGAGGGCGGCGAGGCCGTCGAGAAGATGATGAGCGCGTACTACCGCAGCGCGCGCATCATCTCGAGCGCGCGGGAGACCATGCTCGCGCGCGCCGCGCCGCTGCTCGGCAAGAAGAAGCCGCGCGAGGAGGACCTCGGCGGCGGCGTGCGCATGTTCGACGGCTGCGTGACGATGAGCGAGCTCGAGCTCGTCACGAAAGAGCCCGCGCTCGCGTTGCGCATGCTCGCGGCGGCCGTCGAGCGCCGCGCGCCGCTCCTGCCGTGGGCCCGCGACGCCATCGCGCGCGCCGCCGCGGATCCTTCCTGGACCGAGAGCCTGCGCGAGAGCCCCGAGGCCGCGCGCCTCTTCTGCGCGCTCGTCTCGACCACGGAGGAGACCCGCTTGAAGCGCGGCTCTCCGCTCGCGGAGATGCATGACCTCGGGCTCTTGCTCGCGATGATCCCCGAGTTTCTGCCCGTCGTCGGGCGCGTGCACCACGACGTCTACCACGTGTACACGGTCGACGTTCACTCGGTGGCCGCCGTCGACAGGCTCGCGGCGCTCGTGCGCGGAGAGCTCACGGCCGAGCACCCGCTCGCGTGCCGCCTCGCCGCCGAGGCGACGCGCAAGACGATGCTCTTCTTCGCGACGCTCCTGCACGACGTAGGCAAGGCGATCGGCGGCAAGGATCACAGCGAGCGCGGCGCCGTCATGGCCGACGGCATCCTGAAGCGCCTCGGCTTGCCGGCCGAGGACGTCGCGGCCGCGTGCCACCTCGTGCGCCAGCACCTCGTCATGTACCACGTGGCGACCCGCCGGGACCTCGACGATCCCGCGACGATCGAGGAGTTCTTGCGCGTGATCCCCGACCGGGACTCGCTCTCCGAGCTCTACCTGCTCACCGTCGCCGACCTCTCCACGACGAGCCCGACGTCGATGACCTCGTGGAAGGCGCGCATGCTCGACGAGCTCTACCTCGCCGCCGATCGCGCGCTCGCCGGCAACCCCGGCGAGGACGAGCGCTCCGCCCGCGCGCAGTCGGCCGTGCTCGACGCCGCGCTCGCGCTCCCCGCGTCCTCGGACGAGGAGCGGGCCGCGCGGCAGGCGTTCGTCCCGACGTACCTCGTGTCGATGCCCGAGCGGTACCTGCTCTCGAACGCGCCCGCGGCGATCGCCTCGCACGCGGAGCTCGCGCGCAAGCATGAGGGCCGGACGGTCAGCGTCGCGCTCGTCCCTTCCCGGCACCCGCAGGCCGCCGAGATCTGCGTCGTCGCCGCGGATCGACCGGGCCTGCTCGCGTCGATCACGGCGGCGCTCGCGGCCTCGCGCCTCGAGGTGCACGCCGCGCAGATTCACTCGCGGCATCTGCCGGGCGGCGCGGTCGAGGCCGTCGACCTCTTCTGGGTGCGCGATCGTGCCGAGGGGGTCGAGGGCGTCGCGCGCGCGTTGCCGGTGCTCGTGCGGGACCTCGACGCCGTGCTCGAAGGCCGCACGACCACGGCCGAGCTCGCGAGCAAGCGCGGCAAGAGCGCGCTGCCACGGCGGGCGACGCCGCGCGTGCGCACGCAGGTCTCCATCGACGATCGCGCCTCGCCGCGGCACACGGTCCTCGAGGTGATGACCCGGGATCGCCCGGGCCTCTTGCACGCCATCTCCGACGCGCTTTACCGCCTCGGCCTCAGCATCGTGGTCGCCAAGATCAACACCGAGGGCATGCGCGCCGCCGACGTGTTCTACGTCAGCGAGGCGGACGGCGGTAAAGTGGCGCCGGGCAAGCGTGCCGCCGAGGTGCGGCAAGGAATCGAGTCGGTGCTCGAATCGCTCGAGCAAGAAGGAAACAGCGGGCCATGGTCTTCTCCTCCTCCTCCTCGCACAGAGCGATGAGAGCCTTCCTCCTCCCTTGCGCCACGGCGCTCCTCCTCATGGCGTGCGGCGGCAGCACGCCGCCGCCGAAGGATCCCGATCTCGTCGCCGATCCGCCTCTTGGCGGGAACGAAGGCATCAACGAGGGCGCCGCGCAGACCGACTTCCAGCGCGCCGTCGCCTACATCGACAAGGAGCAGTACGCGGCCGGCAAAGTCCACCTCGATCGCGCGCTCAAGGCGTCGCCAGACAACGCCGAGGCGCACGCGTACATGGGCCTCGTGCTCGAAAAGGAGAACGACCTCGCCGGCGCCGAGGCGTCCTACCTCGCCGCGCTGAAGCTCAAGCCGGGGCTCGCCGCGGCCGCGCAGAACCTCGCGGCGATCTACCTCTCGACGAGCCCGCCGCGCACCGACGACGCCATCAAGCACCTCCGCGCGGCGCTCGAAAAGGTGCCCGGTGATGTCGGCATGTTGCGCAACCTCGGCTATGCGCTCGGCCTGAAGGGCGACGTCGAGGGCGCGTCGAAGGCCTACGACACGGCGATCGCGAAGGGCGACACCGTCGAGGTGCGCTTCGAGTACGCCGCGATGCTCGCCGAGGCGAAGCAACACGAGAAGGCCGTGCCGCACCTGAAGAAGGTCCTCGAAGGCACGAAGGACGACCCCGCGATGCTCGTCACGGTCGGTCGCATGCTCGGCTACGGCAAGGCGTTCGGCGACTGCGTGGCCGCGTTCGACCGAGCGATCAAGCTCAAGGCGACCGACCCCGAGTGGTTCGTCCGCCGCGGCACCTGCAAGCACGAGCTCGGCGACGAGGCCGGCGCGCTCGCGGACTACCAGGAGTCCGTGAAGGTGAAGCCCGACTACGCCGCGGGGTACTACTACATGGGCCTCGCGCAGCTCGCGCTCCAGAAGCCGCAGAGCGCCGAGTTCTCCATGGGCAAGGCCGTGGAGCTCGGAAAGGACGCGCCGATCGGCAAGGCCGCGAAGGACAAACTCCGCGAGATCAAGGCGATCAACAAGCGCTGATCACGCCTTCGGCGCGCGCCTCTGCTGCACGTACGCGGCGATCGAGACGAGCGCGCCGAGCGCGAGGGCCCCGACGAGGAGCTCGGTCGGGATGTCGAGCTCCTTGCCCACGACCGCGATCACGTAGATGCGCGGCGCCCGCCCGAGCCCCACGGCCACGGCGTATCGCCACGCCGGGTACCCCGTGAGCGGCATCAAGACACGCACGATGATGAACGGCAGCGGCAGCGCCGCGAATGCCGCCGTCGTCAGGAACGGCGCGACCTTCACCCAGCCTTCTGCACGCTGGAAAAGCGGCTTCTTCCGGATCTCCGCGAGCGCCTTGATCTGGAAGGTCGTGCGCACGAGCCGATGATCCACGAACGCCGCGCTCGCCGCCGCTACGGCCGCGACGAGCGCAAGGGCCCACGGCGGCGCTGTCTTCGCGGCCAGGAGCGTCGCGGGCGTCAGCGGTTGTGGCACGAAGCCAGCGAGCACCATCAGCCCGAAGAACATCGCGAGCGCGGGCACGACGTTCGGCACCTGGGCATCGTGCGGCGAGCCGGCGGGCACCGCAAGCGCCCGCCCTCACACGTCTCGTTCAGGCGCCGAGCAGGGAAAGAATGCGATCGAGCTCGTCGAGCGATCCGTACGCGATCGCGATCTCGCCGCTCCCGTCCTTGTCGCGCACCTCGACCTTCGCGCCGAGCTTGCGCATGAGCCGCGCTTCCAGGTCCTTCACCCCCGGCGACTTCGGCGCGGGCGCGTCGGCCTTCGTGCCTTTGCCTCCGCCGCCCTCCTTCGGGCCGCGCGAGGTGCGCACGAGTTCTTCGACCTTCCGCACCGGCAACCGACCCCGCACCGCCTTGTCGGCGATCTCTTCCATCGCCTTGTCGTCGGGCGCGCCGAGCAGCGCGCGCGCGTGGCCCTCGGTGAGGTCGCCGCCGATCACCATCGAGCGCACGCGCGCGGGCAGCTTCAAGAGCCGCAGGCTGTTCGTCACCGTCGTGCGGTTCTTGCCTACGCGCTCCGCGAGCGATTCCTGCGTGTAGCCGTGCTCCCGGAGCAGCCTGTCGAAGGCCTCGGCGAGCTCGATCGGGTTCAGGTCCTCGCGCTGCACGTTCTCGACGAGCGCGAGCTCGAACGCCTCCTTCGGCGAGACGTCCTTCACGACGACGAGCACGTCCTTCAGGCCCGCGCGTTGCGCCGCGCGCCACCTCCGCTCGCCCGCGATGATCTCGTACTTGTCGGCGCCCGCCTGCGCGCGGCGCACGACGATCGGCTCCAGGATCCCGTGCTCCCGGATCGACGCGGCGAGTTCTTCGAGCGCCTCGTCGTCGAAGTGCTGCCGCGGCTGACCGGGCTGCGGGCCGATGCGCTCGATCGGGCACGTGAACACGCTCTTGTCGCCGTACGACGCGCCAGAAGGCGACGGGGGCGCGGCTGCGGGCAGGAGCGCGTCGAGCCCGCGTCCGAGGGCGCGGCGCGGCGCGTTTTTCGGATCCGTGCTCATGGCCTCGGCCTCGCGGCTTTGCCTTTCGGCCGGTTCACGTCGAGGATCTCGCGCGCCAGGCTCAGGTAGCCCTGCGCGCCCTTCGACGAGGCGTCGTAAAGCAGCACCGGTTTTCCGTGCGACGGCGCCTCGGAGAGCTTCACGTTGCGCGGGATGATCGAGTCGAAGACCTTGAAGTGACCCTTCACCTCGTCGGCGACCTGGTGCGTCAGCGAGGTCCGCCCGTCGTACATCGTGAGCACGATCCCCTCGACGCCGAGGTCCGGGTTGAAGGCCGCTTTCACGCGGTCGATGGTCGCCATCAGGTACGTGAGCCCCTCCAGCGCGTAGTACTCGCACTGCAGCGGCACGAGCACCCGGTCCGCAGCCACGAGCGCGTTCAGCGTGAGCAGCCCCAGGCTCGGCGGGCAGTCGAGGATCACGTACTCGTAACCCGCGACGTGGGGCCGCAGCGCGTCACGGAGCTTCGTCGCGCGGTCGGGCGCGTCGACCAGCTCGATCTCTGCGGCCACGAGGTCCTGCGTCGCCGGCACCACGTCGAGCCGCGGCACCGACGTCGAGATCACCGACTCGCGCAGCGTCGAGCGGCCGATGAGCACGTCGTAGAGCGAGCGCTCGATGTTGGGCCGGCGCACGCCGACCCCGCTCGAAGCGTTGCCCTGCGGATCGCAGTCCACGAGCAGCGTCCGCTTCTCGGCTGCGGCGAGGCTCGCGGCCAGGTTCACCGAGGTCGTCGTTTTGCCGACGCCGCCCTTCTGGTTGGCGACGGCATAGATGAGGGGCGAAGGGGCCATGAAATGTGCCGGGAACGCCGCGCCTGAAGGCGCGGTGGAGGGTCGTCCGTCCCGGGGGACGATCCCGTGGATAGCGGCTGCTTACACGACCCTCGCCCCCCCGTCGAGGGCACGTCGATCACGTTTTTTTGGCCCTTGCCTCACCAGTATCTACAGTGGCGCACATGTCGCTCGCTGTGGGTGCATGTGGGACAACGTCATCGACGTCCACGACGTCGCGCCGTTCCGGGGGCCGAAGGGGCGCTGGGGCGCGCGGGCTTCGGCTCGCGAGCGCCCTCGCCACCCACCACGAGTCGACCGCGTGCGACCGCGTGCTCGCGCGTGCCTTCTGGGCCGCGCCGAGCCTGCCCGCGTCTGCCCGCGTCCTGCCGCTTTTCCCGAACCACGACCGCCGATCGACCTGAGCGCTGATTTCGCGCGCGGGCTGCCGAACCTGCGCGCTGCCGAGGAGAGAGCCATGCCGCTGCCGAAGAGCTTCCAGAACTTCGCCGAGTTCGAGCGTGAGATCATCCGCGCGGGTACCCGCGTCAACCTGAGCCTCGAGGACATCGTCGAGGACACCTCCTTTGAGGAGGAGATCGAACTCGACCAGGACGACGATCCCTTCGCTTCGATGCGCGACTTCTGAGGCAGGGGGCCCGCCGCGGGCGGGCCTCCGTCCCCCGATGCGCCCGAGGGAGCGCGGGGCATGAGGACACCCAAGGTGATCCGAAGCCCCGAGCGTCCACCCGATGCCCTCCGGCATCGGACGCATCGGGGGGCCGAGCCCTACGTCTCGCCAGACCTCCTGGGTTGCTTGGACCCGCGGGGGTTCGGGGCGCAGGACACCGAAGGTGATCCGAAGTCCCGAACGTCCACCAGAGCCCCGACGGCGCCTCTCCGTCGGGGTTCTTTTTTTGTCTTCAAACCCGCCCTCGCTTGACCCCTCCCGCCGTGCATGGCATGGCGCCGTTCCTTCCAACGAACGCCCATGCAAGTCACCGTCGAAAAGCTCTCCCCGGTCCTCGTCGAGCTCAAGGTCGAGATTCCTGCCGAGCAGGTTCGCACCGAGGTGGACAAGGCCTACGCCAACCTCCAGCGCTCCGCCCGCGTGAGGGGCTTCCGCCAAGGCAAGGCGCCGCGCCATGTGCTCGCCCATCTTTACTCGGGCAGCATCCACGCGGACGTCGCCCGCCGGCTGGTCGACACCACGCTGAACCGTGCCCTCGCGTCGCAGCAGGTGCAGCCGCTCTCGCAGCCTGACATTGCCCCCGTCGAGCTCCGCCCGGAGGAGTCATTCTCCTACAAGGCGCGCTTCGAGGTCCGCCCCGACATCGCCGAGGTGAAGTGGGAGGGCTTCGAGGTCAGCCGGCCGAAGACCGAGGTCACGGCCGACGCGATCGACGCCGAGGTCGCGCGCCTCCGCCGCGAGCACGCGACGCTCTCCGCGCCCGAGCCCGAGCGTCCTGCCAAGGCTGGAGACCTCGTGCGCATCGCCTTCACCCTCGACGTCGACGGCAAGGTCCGTGAGGGGAAAGAGCAGGAGATCGAGACCGAGATCGGCAGCGGCCAGATCTTCAAGGAGATCGAGGACGTGCTCACCGGCATGAACGTCGGCGAGTCCAAGGACGCGACGGTGAGCTTCTCGGAGCGTCACACGAACGAGTCGCTCCGCGGCAAGACGGGCACGTTCCACGTCTCGCTGAAGGAGGTCCGCGAGCGGAACTTCCCCGAGGTCGACGACGAGTTTGCGAAGGACGTGGGCCACGAGAACCTCGAGGCCATGCGCACGGCGCTCTCGGCGAAGATCGAGAAGGAGCTCAAGCAGAAGGCGACCGACTCCGTCGCGGAGAAGCTCGTCTTCGAGCTCTGCAAGGCGAACCCGATCCCGGTGCCGCCCTCGCTCGTCGAGCAGCAGGCGCAGCTCACGGAGCGCGAGCTCGTCACGGCGGCGCGCCGCCAGGGCCAGCGCCTCGAGATGACGCCCGAGCTCCGCGCGCGCGTGCACGCCGACGCCGAGACGAAGGTTCGCGCGGGCTTGCTCATGGCCGAGATCGCGAAGGCGAAGACGGTCCAGGTCACGCCGCAGGACATCGACAAGGGCTACGAGGAGCTCGCCGAGCAGACCGGCAAGAACGTCGCCAAGGTCAAGGCCGAGTACCGCGATCCGAAGAAGCAGGAGATGCTGATCGGCATGATCCTGGAGGACAAGATCCTCGATCTCATCGAGGCCGCCTCGAAGATCACGGAAGCCTGAGAGCTTCGCACTCGATCTGCGGTTTCACGAACGGGCGTGCTGGTGTTCCCAGCACGCCCGTTTTCGTCTTCACGTCGTTCGACGTCTCTCCAGGCTTCCTTCCTTCTCCCAGCGCGAACGAAATTCCCGCGCGGAAGCGCGAAAACGGCTCACGCTCGGCCGTCGCATTTCTTCACACCGACCCCACGGTTCGGGCTTGCGAACGGCAGGCTTCTGGCTCACGACTAGGGCCTCCCGGCACCCTTTTGCCGAACCACAGCGGAGCCCTGGATGATCCGACGAGTCGAGACACGTAAGCAGGCGATGGAGTTTCTCGAGCGGGACCACGATGCGGTGGAACGCGACCGGGCGTCGGGCCTCACCACGCTCCGGGAGCAGGGCTACGTCCTGCCGACGGTCACCGAGGTGACCCATCGCGGCGAGCGCGAGTGGAACATCTTCAGCCGTCTGCTGAAGGACCGGATCGTCTTCATCGGGACCGAGATCGACGACTTCGTGGCGAACGCCGTCATCGCGCAGTTCCTCTTCCTCGAGAGCGAGGATCCGGACAAGGACATCCAGGTCTACATCAACAGCCCTGGCGGCATCGTGACGAGCGGCCTCGCGATGTACGACACGATGCAGTACGTCCGTTGCCCGGTCTCGACGATGTGCATCGGCCAGGCTGCATCGATGGGCGCGGTGCTGCTCGCGGCGGGCCACAGGGGCCGCAGGTACGCGCTGCCGCACGCGCGCATGATGATCCATCAGCCCCTTGGCGGCGCGCGCGGCCAGGCGACGGACATCGAGATTCAGGCGCGTGAGATCAAGAAGATGAAAGAGACCTTGATCGACATCCTCGCCGACGCGACGAGCAAGAATCGCGAGGAGCTCGCCAAGGACATCGAGCGCGACTTCTATCTGAGCGCACCGCAGGCCAAGGAGTACGGCCTGATCGACGAGGTCTTGCCGAAGCGCATCAAGGGCACGCCCCAGGCTTTGTGAAGCAGGATCGCGACGCCCGCCCGCGAAGAAGGGTGGGCGGGGTGGGGAGCACGCGGCCCGGGCTATGAGGAGCCGCGTGAAAGGAGACGCGCCTTGGACGAAACCAATCCGTCCGTATGCGTCTTGCCGTGTCGTGGGTGGGACTTGCGGTCAGATGAATGCGCCCCGAGGTGCATGAAATGCACGCCTCGCGCCGCCTGGAGCCGTAGGGACGGGCGGCGACCGAGCGCGCGAAGCACGAGCGTTAACTTGCGGGTCACAGGGTAGGGGACTAGAATCCGCTCACGGCGATACGCTGGAAAAACGCGGATTTTCAGCATCGTTTTCGTCGTCGAGCGCCTCGGTGATCGCCTCTGCGGACACCGGGAAGGCTCGAATGAAAAGGGCCCTCAGCCGTTTCGGCGCGAGGGCCGCGGCGAGGCGAGAGAGGCGAGAGGCGAAGTGGAGCGAAGGCGGGACGATCACTCGAACGGCAATCTGAGCTGCTCCTTTTGCGGCAAATCGCAGAAGGAAGTGAAGAAGCTCATCGCTGGGCCGACGGTGTACATTTGCGACGAGTGCATCGGGCTCTGCAACGACATCATCGCCGAGGAGGTCGAGAAGGACGAGCCGTACGCCGGCTCCGCCCCGATCCCCAAGCCGGCCGATATCAAGGCCATCCTCGACGAGTACGTGGTCGGGCAGCACCGAGCGAAGAAGGTCCTCTCGGTCGCGGTGCACAATCACTACAAGCGCATCGACAGCCGGGTGCACGCGGACGACGTCGAGCTGCAGAAGTCGAACATCCTTTTGCTCGGCCCGACCGGCTCCGGCAAGACGTTGCTCGCGCAGACGCTCGCGAAGATCATCAACGTGCCCTTCGCGATCGCCGACGCCACGACGCTGACCGAGGCGGGCTACGTCGGTGAGGACGTCGAGAACATCATCGTCCAGCTCTTGCAGAACGCCGATCACGATGTCGAGCGCGCGCAGCGCGGCATCGTCTACATCGACGAGATCGACAAGATCAGCCGCAAGAGCGACAACCCGAGCATCACGCGTGACGTCTCGGGCGAGGGCGTGCAGCAGGCGCTCCTGAAGATCATCGAGGGCACGATCGCGAACGTGCCTCCGAAGGGCGGCCGCAAGCACCCGCAGCAGGATTTCCTGCAGGTGGACACGACGAACATCCTGTTCATCTGCGGCGGCGCGTTCGTCGGGCTTGATCAGATCATCCAGCGCCGCGTCGGGCAGAACACGCTCGGGTTCGGCGCCGAGATCAGGTCGAAGAAGGAGTTCAAGCTCGGCGACCTGCTCTCGCAGGTGCAGCCCGAGGATCTCCTCAAGTTCGGCCTGATCCCGGAGTTCATCGGCCGTTTGCCCATCATCGCCACGCTGCACGAGCTGAACGAGGACGCGCTGATCGACATCCTCACGAAGCCGAAGAACAGCCTCGTGAAGCAGTACCAGAAGCTGCTCGAGATGGACGGCGTGAAGCTCAAGTTCACGAAGGGCGCGCTCACCGCCGTCGCGCGGCAGGCGCTCGACCGCAACAGCGGCGCGCGCGGCCTGCGGGCCATCCTCGAGGCGGCGATGCTCGACATCATGTACGACGTCCCCTCGCGCGCGGGCGTGAAAGAGGTCGTCGTCAGCGAGGACGTCATCCTCAAGCACGAAGCCCCGCTGATCGTTTACCAGAAAGAAGCGGAGCTCGCTTAGCGCCGGGGGAGGCGCGTCCTCCCCCCAACTCCAATCCTCTTCCTCGCGTCGCCTCGCTCATCGTCACGAGCGAGCGATCACCCGTAGGCCTGTTTGCCCCGGCTCGCGCGCCGGGGCGAGAAAGACGTCGGATGTTCTTCAAGAACGACAGCGATCGCGGCAAGTCCGCCCCGGAGCGCGGGGTCGCACCCCTCCTGCCGCTCAGGGACATCATCGTCTTTCCTTATATGGTCTCCCAGCTCTTCGTCGGCCGCGAGCGCTCGATCGCCGCGCTCGACGAGGCGATGAACCGGGGCAAGGAGATTTTCCTCGCGGCGCAACGCAACGCCAAGACGAACGATCCGACGGCCGAGGACATCTTCGCCGTCGGCTCCGTCGGCGTGATCATGCAGCTCCTCCGCCTGCCCGACGGCACGGTGAAGGTGCTCATCGAGGGCAAGCGCCGGGCGAAGATCAAGAAGTTCGTCCAGTCGGACGCCTTCTTCCTCGTCGAGTACGAGGAGATCCCCGAGAAGGCCGCGTCGAGCGTCGAAGTCGAGGCGCTCATGCGGAGCGTGCAGAGCACCTTCGAGGTCTACGTAAAGCTCAACAAGAAGATCCAGCCCGAGGTGTTGATGGCCGTGCAGGCCATCGACGACGCCTCGCGCCTCGCCGACGCCATCGTCGCGAACCTGCCGACCATCAAGCTCGCCGATCGCCAGAGCCTGCTCGAGACGGACGATCCGAAGCAGCGGCTCGAGCGCCTCATCGAGCTGATGCAGGCCGAGATCGAGATCCTTCAGGTAGAGAAGAAGATCCGCTCCCGCGTCAAGAAGCAGATGGAGAAGACGCAGAAGGAGTACTACCTGAACGAGCAGATGCAGGCCATCCAGAAGGAGCTGGGCGGCGGCGAGCGCGACGAGTTCAAGAACGAGATCCAAGAGATCGAAGAAGCTTTGAAGACCAAGCGGATGAGCAAAGAAGCCACCGCGAAGGTCAAGAAAGAGCTGAAGAAGCTCAAGATGATGCACCCGACGAGCGCGGAAGCGACCGTCGTGCGCAACTACATCGACTGGATCCTCGACCTACCTTGGTACGAGAAGAGCGAGGAGCGCTTCGACCTCGTCGAGGCCGAGAAGATCCTCGACGAGGACCATTACGGCCTGCGCAAGATCAAGGAGCGCATCCTCGAGTACCTCGCGGTCCAGGCGCTCACGAAGAAGCTCAAGGGCCCGGTGCTCTGCTTCGTCGGGCCTCCCGGCGTCGGCAAGACGAGCCTCGCGAAGAGCATCGCGCGCGCCACGGGGCGCAGGTTCGTCCGCCTCTCGCTCGGCGGCGTTCGCGACGAGGCCGAGATTCGCGGCCACCGCCGCACGTACATTGGCGCGCTGCCGGGCAAGCTCATCCAGAGCCTCAAGAAGGCCGGGACGAACAACCCCGTCTTCCTGCTCGACGAGGTCGACAAGATGTCGACCGACTTCCGCGGCGACCCCGCGGCGGCGCTGCTCGAGGTCCTCGATCCCGAGCAGAACCACGCGTTCAACGATCACTACCTCGACCTCGATTACGACCTCTCCGACGTGATGTTCATCACGACGGCGAACACCCTCGGCGGCATCCCGGTGCCGCTGCAGGACCGCATGGAGATCATCCAGCTCTCCGGCTACACCGAGTTCGAGAAGCTCAACATCTCGCTGAAGTACCTCATCCCGCGGCAGCGCAAGGAGTGCGGCCTCGAGGACCTGAGCATGGACTTCAGCGAGGGCGCGGTCCGGACGATCATCCACCACTACACGAAGGAGAGCGGCGTTCGCTCCCTCGAGCGCGAGATCGCCAGCGTTTGCCGCAAGGTCGCGCGCAAGGTGGTGAACGAGGGGAAGGAAAAGCCCATCGAGATCAGCGCGAAGAGCATCCCGAAGTTCCTCGGCGTGCCGAAGTTCCGGCTCGGCAGGCGCGCCGAGAAGGACGAGGTCGGCCTCGTGAACGGCCTCGCGGTGACCAGCGTCGGCGGCGATCTCTTGCCCGCCGAGGCCGTGGTCCTGCCCGGCAAGGGCAAGCTCGTGGTGACGGGCTTGATCGAGAAGGGCATGGAGGAGAGCGCGCAGGCCGCGATGAGCTACGTGCGCTCGCACCTCGAACGCCTTGGGCTGTCGAGCGACGCGTACCAGAAGGCGGACGTGCACGTGCACTTCCCCGACTTCGTGCGCAAGGACGGGCCGAGCGCGGGCGTGACGATGGTGACGGCCGTGTGCAGCGCGCTCATGAAGGTCCCCGTTCGCCAGGACCTCGCGATGACGGGCGAGGTCACGCTGCGGGGCCGTGTGCTCGCGATCGGCGGCCTCAAGGAGAAGCTGCTCGCGGCGCACCGCAGCGGCATCTCGACGGTCGTCCTGCCCAAGGAGAACCGCAAGGATCTGCGCGACGTCCCGCGCCGCGTGCTTCGCGCGCTCCGGCTCGTGCTCGTCGAGCACGTCGACGACGTCTTGCGCGAGGCGCTCATCGTGAAGGACCCCGAGGCGACGTTCGGCCCGCCGCACGCCCGCCTGGAGTACCGCGACGGCGAGCTCGTCACGCCGAACGGGTCGGCGGCTCCGTCCCTGCCGTCCCTCCCGGCCGATTCGCCCGCCGAACAGCCGGGCGCGTAAGCCCAGCGCTCTCCCTCCTCGTTTCCTCTCGTCTCCCTGCTGGCAAGGATCGCCGCGGCGCGCTAGTCGCTCGCCGCCATGATCCGACGAGCCCTCATCTCGGTCTACGACAAGGCGGGACTCCTTCCGTTCGCGCGCGCGCTCGCGGCGCGGGGCGTGGAGATCCTCTCGACCGGCGGCACGCTCAAAGCGCTCGCAGACGCGGGGCTCGCCGTCACCAGCGTGGAGTCCTTCACGGGCTCGCCCGAGGTGATGGGCGGGCGCGTGAAGACGCTCCATCCGCGCGTGCACGGCGGCATCCTCATGCGCGGCGACATCGATCAAGCCGATCTCGAGCGCCTCGGCGGCGCCCCGATCGACCTCGTCGCCGTGAACCTCTACCCTTTCACGCAGACCGTCGCGAAGCCGGGCGTGCTCCTCGCGGAGGTCATCGAGCAGATCGACATCGGCGGGCCCGCGATGGTGCGCAGCGCCGCGAAGAACCACGGGCGCGTCGCCGTCGTGTGTGATCCGGCCGATTACGAGGCCGTGCTCGCCGAGATCGAGGCGAGCAGCGGCGAGGTGTCGGCCGCGACGCGCCGCAAGCTCGCGGCCAAGGCGTTCGCGCACACGGCCGCGTACGACGGCGCGGTGTCGGCGTATCTGTCGTCGCTCGGGGATCCGGA
Organism: Polyangium sorediatum; assembly: GCF_029946465.1. Taxonomy (NCBI): domain Bacteria; kingdom Pseudomonadati; phylum Myxococcota; order Polyangiales; family Polyangiaceae; genus Polyangium; species Polyangium sorediatum. The sequence continues at coordinate 24,235 of NZ_JARZHI010000031.1, read as the reverse complement.
TCCGGCCGAGGAGAAGGCGCAGCCGAAGCGCGAGGCGTATCCGCGGTACCTGACGCTCACGTTCGAACGCGCGTACGGCCTTCGGTACGGCGAAAACCCGCATCAATCGGGCGCGTTTTATCGCGAGCGCGTGGCGCCCGAAGGCTCGCTCTCGCTCGCCGACGCGCTCGGCGCCGGCGGCAAAGAGCTCTCGTTCAACAACCTCGTCGACGTCGACGCCGCGCTCGAAGCCGTACGTGAGCACGAGCGGCCCGCGGCCGTCGTGGTGAAACACGCGAACCCCTCGGGCGTGGCCGTAGCCGATTCCATCGAGCGCGCGTATCGGCTCGCGCGAGACGCCGATGCCCTCAGCGCCTTCGGCGGGATCGTCGCGCTGAATCGGCCCGTCGATCGCGCGACGGCCGAGGCGCTCGCCGAGACGTTCCTCGAGTGCGTCGTGGCGCCTTCGTTCGCGGACGACGCGCTCCCGGTCCTCCGCGCGAAGAAGAACCTGCGCTTGCTCGCCACGCGCGTGCTCCTGCCGGCCGAGCTCGACGAGCTCACCTGGAAGCGCGTGGGCGGCGGCCTCGTCGTCCAGGGGCGCGACGCGACGGCGCGCGGCGAGGTCGAGAAGGCGCGGGTCGTCACGAAGCGCGCGCCGACGCCGGAGGAGCTCGCGGCGCTCGACCTCGCGTGGAAGGTCTGCAAGCACGTGAAGTCGAACGCCATCGTCCTCGCCAAGGACGGCCGCACTGTGGGCGTGGGCGCGGGGCAGATGTCGCGCGTCGAGAGCGTGCGCATCGCGTGCCGCAAGGCCGAGGCCGAGGCCCGCGGCGCCGTGCTCGCTTCCGACGCGTTTTTCCCGTTCCCGGACGGCGTCGAGCTCGCCCTCGAAGCGGGCGTCACCGCCTTCGTGCAGCCGGGCGGGAGCGTGAAGGACGCCGACGTGATCGCGGCCGCCGACAAGGCCGGCGCTGCGATGATCTTCACGGGCGTCCGGCATTTCCGGCACTGATCGCGGCGTCTCTCGCCCTGCCCGCCGCGCCGCCCGCGCCTCGCCAAACGCGCTGGCCTAGGCCTCTCGTGGTGTCCTTGGGCACCGCCGATGGATCCAGCCTCGCGGATCCCGGCAAAAAAAACGCACACAAAAATTTGGCCCCCCCGATCTAGCTGTGCTGTTGGTGGCTTACAGCGTCGCGGCGGGGCGCCGCGGCGAGCGTCAAGGAGCGTGGCGGTGGCCGGGATCAGGGAGTCGTGCAGCGTTTGCGGGTCGGATTTCGACGTCCAGTTCCGCTACCAGATGGAGGAGCGGGGCGGCGGGTTCTCGTTCTACTGCTCCCAGAAGTGCCTGGAGAAGAGCCAGCTCGGCGGCGAAGGGCAGGGGGACAAGCTCGCGACGTGTGATGCCTGCGCGAAGCGGTTCCAGCCCGAGCTCGCGTCGCAGGTGATGTACCTCGGGGGCCGTCGCACCTACGCGTGCTCGATGCCCTGCCGGACCCAGCTCCAGCGCGAAGCGAGCGGCGTGCGGCTCGGCGAGATCGCCGCCGAGGTCACGCCGCAGGCCGTCGCGCCCTCGCCGCCTCCGCAGGTGGTGCCGCGGGCCGTGGCGACGCGCGCGTCGGGCCCATCGAGCGCCACGACGTCTCCGAAGCGTGCTTCCTCGTCGACCTCGCCGGCCGTGGCCGTGCCCGTGGTGCCGCAGGTCGCGAACAAGCGGACGGCCCCGGGGGCGCAGGCCTCGCAGGCGACGCCCGCCGCGCCCGAGGCGCCGAAGGAGCCGGCCGCGGACGCGTCCGTGCCGCGGTACCTCGCCGTGTTCAACCACAAGGGCGGCACGGGCAAGACGACGACGGCCGTGAGCATCGCCGCGGGCCTCGCGTCGCGCGGCAAGAAGGTCCTGCTCGTCGACACGGACGCGCAGGGCAACGTGTCCGTCTCGCTCGGTGCGACCGTCGAGCGCTCGCTCTACCACGTCCTCGTGATGGGCCTCCGGGTCGCGGACGCGACGCGCGTCGTTCGTCCGAACCTGGACCTTTTGGGCTCCAACGAGACGCTCGCCGCCGCGGAGCTCTACCTCGCGGGCCGGCAGAACCGCGACCGCGTGCTCTGCGAGCGCCTGAGCGCCGCCGCCGCGGGTTATGACTACGTCGTGCTCGACTGCTCGCCGAGCCTGTCCTTGATGAACCAGAACGCGCTCGTCTTCGCCGACAGCGTGCTCGTGCCCGTCGCTTGCGACTACCTCTCGCTCGTCGGCGTGCGTCAGGTCATCAAGACCGTGAAGAACGTGAACGCGCTCCTGCACCACCCGGTGCAGATCTGGGGCGTGCTCCCCACGCTCTTCGATTCACGCGCGAAGATCTGCCGCGAGGCCGTCACCACGTTGAAGCAGCACTTCGGCGATCGATGCCTCCCCCCGGTGCGCGCCGCGATGAAGGTGAAGGAAGCGCCGGCGCAGGGGCAAACGATCTTCGAGTACGCCGCCGGCACGCCTGCCGCGGAGGACTACGGCGTCGTCGTGGACCGCATCATCCAGAGCCGCGAGGGCGCGGCGAAGGGCGCGAAGGACACGAAGGACACGAAGCCCGCGCGAACCGCCGCAGCGACCGCTTAGGAGAGGACGATGAAGCACGAGGGCGAATTCTCCGAGGCCGCGCACGCGCTCCTCGATCGCGACGAGGTCGAAGGGGTCCTCTCCGGGGCGTTTTACACGCCCGCGGGGAAGCCGAGCGCGCGGGCGCAGAAGCCCGCCGCGGAGCGCCCGACGCATTACAAGGTCATCTGCATCTCGATGTACACGGACGACCTCGAGCGCCTGGACGAGATGGTCGAGGCCTTGAAGGCGCGCGGCTTGACCAAGGCGAGCCGCAGCGCGCTCATCCGTCACGCGCTCGAACAGGTTGATCTGGAGAAGGTCCCGAAGGGGATCTGATCCGTCCGCGGCTCGGCGCTTGCACCGCGCCGGGGCGATGTCGAACGCGCCCCTCAAGCCACCTCCCCAGGATCTCGGCGAAGTCCCTGCGACGCCCACGATCGACGAGCAAATGCCGCCGTCCGGCGTGCGGAAGATGCTCGACGCCTTCGAGGAGCGAGACCTCTCGCGCATCCGGTGGAGCTCGGTGCTCGCCGGCCTCTTCCTCTCGCTCGGCACGCTCGTGCTCCTCGGGCTGCTCGGGTTCGCGACCGGCGTGTCCGTCCTCGATCCGAGCGGCCGCGCGTCGCTCGAACGCCTCGCTACGGGCATGGCCTTGTGGATGGGCTTCGCCTCGCTCGTCGCGCTCTTCGTGGGCAGCTACGCGGCGGCCAAGCTTGGCGGCGCGATCCGCCGCGGGGACGGCGCGCTCGCGGGGGTGCTCACCTGGGCCGTCTCGCTCGCGCTGCTCGTGTTCGTCGTCGGGAACGGGGCGCCGCCGTTCTTCGGCACGGAGGAGCTCGGCCGCCCGACCGGCTTCGAATCCGCGATCACGTTCGCGCAGCGGACCGAGCCCTTTCCCCCGTCGTTCCGTTTCCAGCACGGCGAGCTCATCCGCGCCGCGTGGCTCAGCTTCGGAGGCGCCGTGGTCACGCTCCTCGCGGCGACGTTCGGCGGCGCGCTCGGCGCCGTGGGGCGCCGTCGTGGCGGCGCGCTCCCGCCGGCGCCTCGGCCTTCGTCGGGGGATCAGATCCCGATGTACTGATCCGTTGGTGCAGAAACGGAAACCGCGACCTCTTCCAGGCTCGCCCAGAAGTCTGCGAGATCCGGCGGCAGCGGCGCCTCCACGCGGAGCCTGCGCCCCTCGTCCGCCGGGTGATCGAGCTCCAGCACCGCCGCGTGCAGCGCGTGCCGGTCGAGCTCGAGCGTCTCGCGGTCCTCGTCCGTGAGCTGGCCGTCCGCGCCGCGGGCGAAGAGCTCGTCGTCCGGCCCGTACAGTTTGTCCCCGACGACCGGCGTCCCGCGCGACGCGAGGTGCACGCGGATCTGGTGCTGCCGGCCGGTCTCCAGCGTGCAGCGCACGAGCGCGTAGAGCCGCCCCGTCGCCGGGTTTCTCCGCCTCCCGAGCACCGCGCAACGCGTGGCCGAGGGAAGACCCTCGCCGGGCCGGGCGACGCGCATCTTCACGCCGTAGCGGCTCGTCGGATCGAGCTCGAGCGGCGCCTCCACGCGAAAGGCGTCCTCCTCGTCCGCGCCCCAGGTGATCGCCAGGTATTCCTTGTGCACGCTGCGCTCTTGCGCGCCGGGCCGCGTCGCGCCGCGGGCGAACTGCCATTTCACCTGCCTGTCCGCCTCGCTCGTCCGCGCGAGCAAGAGGACCCCGCTCGTCTCCCGATCGAGGCGGTGCGAGAGCATGAGCCGCTCGCCGTCGCGGGCGTTTTCGAGCAGCTTGACCACGGTGCTCTGGTGATACCGCGCCGTGGGATGCACGGGGATCCCGGCGGGTTTGTCCACCGCGAGCAGGTGCGCGTCCTCGTGCAGGATGCGCAGCGTGACGTCGGGCGCCTTCTCGTCCCACGGCGGGCGCCAGAGCAGGATGAGCTGCTCGGGCTGCACGCGGTCGTTGCCGCGCAGGCGGCGCGCATCCGGGGCGTAGGCGCCGAGCGCGATGATCTTCTGGGCGCGGGTCCGGCTCGTCCGCCTGAGCTGCGATTGCACGAACCGGTCGAGCCGCATGCCCTTCGCCTCCGGGGGCACGCGGAGGATGGAGACGACGGACCCCTCGGGCACCTCGTCCGGGCGTACGACCTTCATCCCTCGCCCGAAAGGGCCTTCCGTGGCGCCAAGCTCGTGCGCGCTGATGCGCGTCATGGCGGGGCATCTTAGAGCACGGACCGGATCGGCGCCGCGAGTTCGCGCAGTGAGCTCACCATCGAGGGGGTGAATCGGCCAGGCTCCGCTGGACGACGGGGTGCGGGGCGAAGACTGGCTTGTCCAGGCGAAGCCCCGAGCGGAAACCACGGACGCGAGGCATCCCCCGCGGGACACGAGTCGTGCTACACCCGCCCGCGCATGGACATCCTCTTCGTCGCTTCCGAGATCGCGCCGATGGTGAAGGTCACCGGCCTCGCCGACGTCGTCGCGTCGCTCTCGAAGGCGCTCCGGCTCCTCGGGCACAAGGTCACCCTCGCGCTGCCGCGTTACCCTGGGATCGAAGCCTCCGGCGTCATGATCGCGCGGCGCCTGACCCCGCTCGTCCTCACCATGGGCGGCGAGCGCGTCGAGGTCACGGTCTTCGACGGGCGGCTCGGCTCGGGCGTGGAGCTCGTGCTCTTCGACGTCCCGGGGCTCTTCAGCGAGGGCCCGTCGCGCCTCGCCGACGAGGACGAGGGGGATCTCGCGGCCGCGCGGCGGTACGGCGTGTTCGCGCTCTCCGTCGTCGAGCTCGTTCGCCAGCGCGCGCTCGCGGGCACGCCGTTCGAGGTCGTCCACGCGCACGACTGGCCTGCGGCGCTCGTCCCGTACCTCCTGCGGGATCGGGAGGGTGACGCGCGCCCGGCCTCGGTGCTCACGCTCCACGACCTCGCGCGCCAGGGCCTCTTCCCGCGCGACGCGCTCCGGGTCATTGGCCTCGGCGACGAGCACTTCCAGCCTTCGCGCCTCGAGTTTTACGGCAAGGTGAGCTTCCTCAAGGCGGGCCTGCTCGCCGCCGACGCGATCACCACGGTGTCGCCGACGTATGCCCGCGAGATCCTCACGCCCGACCACGGCGAGCGGCTCGACGGCGTGCTCGCGACACGCGCGAAGGAGAACGAGATCGTCGGCATCGTGAACGGCATCGATTACGCCGTGTACAACCCGATGACCGATCCCGCGCTGCCTGCGCGGTACGACGCCGAGGACACGACGAACAAGGCGCGCTGCAAGAGCGCGCTCCTCGCCGAGCTCGGGCTCCCGATCGACATCGAGCGCCCGCTCGTCGTCTCGGTCGGCCGCATCTCCACGCAGAAGGGCGGCGACCTGCTCGCCACCGCGCTGCCCAAGCTCCTGAAGAGCGACGCGACCGTGGTCGTGGCGGGCGCGGGGGATCGCGCGATCGTCACGAAGCTCGAAGCCGCAATCGGCAAGGCCCCCGAGCGCGCGCGTCTCCTCGGCGACGCCGCCGAGCCGCTCGTGCACCGCCTGTTTGCGGCCGCGGACATCGTCCTCGTCCCCTCGCGTTACGAGCCCTGTGGCCTCGTGCAGCTCTACGCGCAGCGTTATGGCGCGCTCCCGGTCGCGTATCGGACCGGCGGCCTCCTCGACACGATCGTCGATTGCGACGCGGCGCTCGAGACCGGGACGGGGTTCTTGTACGACAAACCCACGTCGACGCACCTCGTCGGCGCGGTGCAGCGGGCCCTCGCGGCCATGGCCTCGCCCCGCTGGCCGGCGCTCCGGCGCCGCGTGATGCGCCTCGACCTCGGCTGGGATCGCCCGGCGCGCCGCTACGTGCACGTGTATCGCTCGGCGATGTCGAAGCGCGTCGCCTAGCCTTCGCCGAGAAGATGCGGCGCGCGGACGCTTCGTAGTACAGTGCATGCGCCCCTTTCGGGCGCTTGTGTCCCAGAACGTCGAATTCTACGTCTCCGAGCAGGGCAACATCCGCGGACCCATGCGGCTGGAGGCGGTCCGCCGCGAAATCGGCGGGGGCGCGATGAAGGCGCCGCTCTTCCGTATGGAAGGGTGCAAGCGGTTCCTCCCCGGCGCCGCGTGGGATCCGCTCTCGGACCTCTTTCCCTCGCCGAGCCCGCCCGATCGGCCCGAGGGCACCGTCGCTGAGGCGCTGCCGCGCGACCTCGCCAAGCTCGAACCCCAGGCCCGCGACAAGCTCCTCTGGTTCGTCGAGGACACCGACGGCGTCATGGGGCCCGTGACGGGCGCCTTCGTGGTGCGGGGCCTCATGACCGGCCGGATCCCGATCTCCTCGGGCGTCTCGCTCGTCAGTGTCCCCGGGTGGATCCGCGGCACGGCGGTGTTTCCGGCCGCGCTCGAAGGCGCGACCGCGATTCGCAAGCGCCCGCTGTCCACGTTCACCTGCCCGTATTGCCTCGAACCCGTGATGGTCGGCAGCACGCATTGCCTCATGTGCGGCGAGTTCGTGGGCATCGCGCAGCCGCGGCTCGGGCTGGGGCGCGTGGTGGGCCTCGTGATCTTCGGGTTCGCGCTCGTGGTCGCGCCGCTCCTCGGGGGCGCGCTCTCGGTGCGTGGGGAAGGGCGCGGCGCGGGGGGCGAGACTCCTTCGGCGAGCGCCGCGCCTTCGCCGGGCGGATCGGCGGCGCCGGCGTCGAGCGCCTCCGCGACGACGAGCGCCGAGAGCGCACCGGCCGATCCCCAGGCAATCCCGCCGGTCGAGCCGGCTCGGGCGAAGCGGCTCGAAGGCAAGGTCGCGGCGAAGATCGACGTCGCGGCCGACGCCGAGGCCGCGATTCTCCTGCCGCAAGGCCACGTGGCCGTCGCGCGTCGTGTCGCGCTCGACGTCGTCGATCCGCAGAGTGGCGTGGTCATGACGAGCTCGCGCGAGGCGCAATCCGCGCGCGTGATCGAGCGCGTCGGCGGCGCTCTTTATGCGCTCGGCCAGACCCGCGTCGGCGCGCTCGAACCCGACACGCTCCGTGTCCTGCGCTGGATCGAGCCGCGCACCCAGCTCCTCCCGGGCGCCGCTGCCTCCACGGCCGGCCTCGCGATCTTTCCTTCGGCCGTGGACCGCAGCGTCCTCGTCGTCGGCACCGAGCACCACGTCGAGATGGCGCGTTTTCGCTTCGGAGGCGCGATCCCGAGCGCTGTCGCGCTCGACGCCGAAGGCACCTGGGCCGTCGTGGCCGTCGCCGATCCACGCCCGCGCGCCTATCCCGACGCGATCGAGGTCTTCGCGCCTCGGACGCCGCCGAGCGCGCAGCTCGTCCGCCACCTCTCGCTCGTCGATCCCGTCGCGGCCGTCGCCGTCCGGTCGGGGTTTGCCTTCGCCGTGCTCGGCTCCTCCCGCATCACGCGCATCCCGCTCGAAGGAAAGGGCCTCCTCGCGCCGCCCGACCTTTCCCGCGACACGTGCACCGATCCCGTATTTGTTCGGGCCGCGCCCCGTACGCTCGTCGTCGGCTGCAGGGTGGGCCGCGCGCTCTCGTTGCATGCGCCGGCCACGCTCGCGCAGGACACGCGCCTCGAGCTTGGCAGCCCCGTGACCGCGCTGGAAATCTCGCCCTCCGGCGACCAGGCGCTCGTCGCCACGGGCGCGCCTTCTCCCGGCGTGTACGTCGTGGATCTCGCGACGGGCGAGCCCATTCGGGTCGACGTCACCGACGAGGTCACGAGCGTCCGATTCGGCAAAGACGCCGGCAGCGCGACGGCATTTTCGGCCCGCGCGCGCCGCGTGTGGGTGCTCCGATGAGCAAGACGAAGTGCCCCAAATGCGGATCGCTCTCGATCCGGCAGGGGGCGACGAAGTGCCCCGCGTGCCGCGCTTGGGTGAGCTCGCCCAAGCTCGCGGGCAGCCGCGTGCAGCTCGGCGCGCTCGGGCTCGTGCTCCTCGCGGCGGGGCTCGGCGGCTTCGGCATGCTCGCCGGTGGCGCGGCCGTCCTCGCCTCGCAAGGCCGCCTCGGCGGCCAGCGCGCGCCCGTCCTGGCGCCGCCACCTGCGCTCCCCGGCTCGGCCGCGGCGCCCCCGGCGCCCTCTGCGAGCGCCGCGTCCTCGGCTTTGGCCTCGGCCGCTCCGGCCGCGGACACGCCCCCTCCGTCGCCCGAGGCGCCCGCCGCATTTGCCGTGGCCTCCACGATTCGCCTCGACGCCCCGCCCGTCGACGTCGCCTTTGCGGACGACGAGGCGATGTTCTTCGTCCTCTGCGAGGACGGCACGCTCCGGGCGCACGCCCTCGATTCCGGCGCGGAGAAGGCCCGCGCGCGCCTCCCGGGCAAGGGCACGGCCCTCCGGCGGCTCCCCGCGGGCCGGCTCGCCGTGCTCGGCGTCTCCACGGGCCTGCCCCTCGTGCATACGGCGCCGTGGCTCTCGGGCGCGGCGCCATCGGCCTACCTGAAGAAAGTCGACGTGAAGGGCGCCCTCGACATCACGGCGATCGGGGATCCGCCCGTCCTCGTCGCCGCGAGTACCCAGGGGAGCCGCGTCGTCCGCCTCGCGGGGACCGAGCTCGCGCTGGACGGCGAGATCCTCTTCCCGGCCCCGATCCGCGGATTTTCGCCCCTGCCTTCGTCCGCCGGCGATCGGCTCCTCGTGCTGCTCGACGGGCGCACGCCCACCGAGTCGGGATCCGTGGTTGTCCTCGATCCTGCGGCAAAACCCTTCGGCGGCGCCCGGGCGGCGTGGTCGTCGCTCCTCGAGCCGCGCGCCTCGGCGGCGCCTCGGGTGGCCTCCTCCGAGCGCGCCTTGCTCTTTGATCGGGCCACGGCGAAGGTCGTGGGGTTTTCCGTGGGGGCCGAGCCGCGCCTCGCGCCTGCGGGGCCGCAGCCCATCGCTGCATTCCCTTGGCCCGAGGATCGCGCCGTGGTGATTGGCGCGGCGGGGGAGGGGACGCTCGTATCCCTGGAGCGCCGCGAAGTGCTCGCCACGGTCGCGTTCGGGGGCGTCCCTTCCTCGGCCGCGCTTTCGCCCGAGGGCCGGACGATCCTCGTCGCGCTCGGCGGCGGGCCTCGTGGCAAGGGCGCGACCACGGTCGTGCTCGGCGGCGAGCCGCTGCGAATCGTTTCCACGCTGCAAACGGGGGAGGGATCCCACGTGGTCTCGGTGGCTCCCAGGGGGCGTCTCGCGCTCGTGGCGGCGGCGTCGGCGCGCGCCGTGGCGGTCTTGCGGCGCCCCTGAGATCACGCTCGGCGCCGCCGATTTTTTGCGCCCATGCGAGGCGAGATCGGCGAAACTGGCGGCGGCGTCTTGGCTCGGCGCCTTGCCTTGGAGTTCTCCATGACCAACTTCGCGACTTCCCTCCGCAGGAGCACGGTGCGCTCGTACGGCTTGGCGTCGATCTTCGTGATCACGTCCGCGATGGTCGTTTCGGCGCCCGGGTGTCTCGACCAGCAAGGCTCGAACCCTTCGAGCGAGTGCACGACGGGGCAGACCGACGCCACCATGCCCGACGATTGCGTTCGCAGGGAATGCCAGGGGGGGAAGTTCGTCTCGGTGCCGAACGACATGGAGGTGCCGGACGACGCGAATCCCTGCACGCAGGACACCTGCGCGGCGGGCGCGCCCCAGCACACCGCGGTGAACGGGACGACGTGCAAGCTCGGCGACGGCATGGGCGAGTGTGTGTCCGGGCAATGCAAGATCCCGTGTACGACGTCGGAGGAATGCGACGACAAGAACCGGTGCACGGTCGACGCGTGCGTCGGCCAGGTCTGCATGTTCGCGGTGAGCGGTGAAGCCAATCCCGACGACATGAACCCGTGTACGGTCGACTCTTGCGAGGGCAGCAAGGAGAGCCACACGCCGGCGAATGGGGCGCCGTGTGGGATGAACGGCACGTGCAACGACATGGGTGTTTGCATCGGCTGCGGGAGCGACACGGATTGCCCTGTCGACGATCACTGCAGCGATTGGGCGTGCACGGACAAGCAATGTGTCTCGACGCCGCGCAATGAAGGAATGCAAGTGCCCATGAGCGACCAGACGACCGGCGACTGCAAGGTCAAGGTTTGCCAGGGCGGGAAGGTCGTGACGAACGCGGACACGATGGACCCCTTCAACGACGGCAATTCTTGCACGGCCGATCAGTGCAACGAGATGGCCCCCGTGAACCCGCCGCTCCCGGCGCTCTCGCAATGCGCGACGCTGAACAACCCGACGGGGATGGGCAAGTGCGACGGCGTCGGCGTTTGCCTCGGATGCTCGCAGACGTTCGATTGCGGCGGGGGGCCGCCGTGGCATACGTGCGACGTGGCCGTCAACACTTGCTTCAGTTGCAGCGACAACACGAAGAATGGCACCGAGACGGACATCGACTGTGGCGGCGAGTGCATCGACAGGTGCACGGCGGGCCAGGCGTGCAAGGTGCCGGGCGACTGCGACGAGAGTTGCGACAACGGTGTCTGCGTGAGCTGCTTCGACGGCGCGAAGAACGGCGGCGAGGGCGATGTCGATTGCGGCGGCCTGTGCGTGCTGAAGTGCGCGGTGGGAGCCTCCTGCAACGTGCCTGCTGATTGCTTCAACGGCGTCTGCAATGCCGGCATGTGCGTCGCCCCAGCCTGCGACGACGGGGTCAAGAACGGCACCGAGTCGGACGAGGATTGCGGCGGTTCCTGCCAGACCAAGTGCGCTGCAGGCCAGATGTGCACGAAGAACGGCGATTGCGCTTCCAATAGCTGTGGTGGCAACAAGCTCTGCAATTGATGCCACGTATCCCCGGAGACCTCCGTCATGCCCCGCCCCCGCCTTTTGTCTGCCCTCTTCGCCACGGCGTTCGTGGCCTCTGCCCTCGTACAGGCCTCCTCCTGCGCGCTCGACACGAACGGCTCGGAGCCTGTGAAGACCCAGGAGCCTTGCGAGTCTGCCGCAAATTGCAACGACAATAGCTCCTGCACCGTCGATACGTGCAGCGACGAGAAGATCTGCGTCTACACGCCGATCGAAGACGGGCCGAACCCGGCGCAGACCGTCGGCGATTGCCAGCGGATCGATTGCGCGGCCGGCACGGAAGTCAACGTCACCGACAACGCGGACATCCCGGACGACAACGAGCCCTGCACGATCGACGTCTGCATGGCCGGCGCGCCGAGCAATACGGACGCGCCCGAAGGCAAGGCGTGCCAGCGCGGCAACCAGAGCGGCACGTGCGAGATGGGCGTCTGCCAGATCTCGTGCGACGCGCAGAACCCGTGCAACGATAGCAACCCCTGCACGGACGATTTCTGCAACATCGCCACGAGCAAGTGCGTCTTCACGAACATCGACGGCCTGCCCACCCCGGGCGCCACCCAGCCCCCGGGGGATTGCAAGCAGAAGCTCTGCGTCATGGGCAAGGACGCGGACGTCACCGACGACACGGACGTGCCCGTCGACGTGAATCCCTGCACGGAGAACGTCTGCACGAACGGCACCCCGTCGAACCCACCCACGACCTCGGGGACGTTGTGCACGCCCGAGGAGACGAAGGTGTGCGACGGCGCGAGCAACTGCGTCCAGTGCACCCTGGCCACACATTGCATCGGCATCATCACCGAGGACGAGTGCACGAAGGCCGATTGCGTCAACAATGCGTGCGTCCCGAAGTACATGGGGACGGACACGACGGCGAGCCCGGCCCTCCAGACCGCGGGCAACTGCAAGAAGATCGTCTGCAATGGCAACGGCGGCACGACGGAGGTCAACGACGACACCGACAAGCCGAACGACAACAACGCTTGCACGACGGACACCTGCTCGAGCGGCACGGGGAATTCCTCGCCCGTCATGCAGGGCACGGCCTGCGGCATGAACCAGGTCTGCAATTCGAACGGCGGTTGCGTCGGTTGCAACACGGCCGCTGATTGCCAGGGCGCGGACGATTTCTGCAAGAAGCGCACGTGCGTCAGCAACGTGTGCGGCGTCGAGTACACGCCGAACAACACGGCGCTCCCGAACGGACAAACCGAGGACGACTGCAAGCGCCTCGTCTGCGACGGCGCGGGCAACACGGTCACCGTCGCGGATCCCACGGATCCCAAGGTCGACGGCATCGACTGCACGCAGGACACGTGCAACGGGACCACGCCGTCGAACCCGAATCAGCCCTCGGGCACGGCGTGCAACCAGAACGGCGGCGACGTCTGCAACAGCGGAGGGCAGTGCAAGAAGTCGCCAGGCAAGAGCTGCGCGAACGGGAGCGATTGCGCGAGCACGTTCTGCAACGACGCGGTCTGCTGCTCGACGAACTGCAACGGGACGTGCCGCGCGTGCAACCTGGCGGGCAGCCTCGGCACGTGCAGCCCCGTGCCGAAGGGGCAAGAGGACGCGCCTTCGTGCACGGGCGCGAGCTCGTGCGACGGGACGAACAACGGCAACTCTGCCTGCAAGAAGGACGACGGGCAGGGGTGCGGCGGCACGAGCGAGTGCGTGAGCAACTTCTGCGTCGACGGCCGGTGCTGCGAGTCGTCGTGCACCACGACCTGCCAGGCGTGCAACGTCATGGCGAACGAGGGCAAGTGCGTCAACATCCCCTCCGGTCAGCCCGACGTCAGCGCGAGCATGACGTGCACGAACGGCAGCGTGTGCAATGGCTCCGGCGGCTGCAAGGGCTCCAACGGGACGAACTGCAACGGGGCGAGCGATTGCCTCAGCAACTTCTGCGTCGATGGCGTCTGCTGCGGCTCGTCGAGCTGCGGGGCCTGCCAGGCGTGCAACGTCCCAGGGATGCTGGGCTCGTGCTCGAACGTCCCGTCGGGCCAGGATGACGGCCCCTGCTCGGGTGATCAATCGTGCGACGGCAACGGCGGCTGCAAGACGGACCTCGGGAAGACGTGCATGATGGCGTCGCAGTGCCTCTCCACGAACTGCGTGGATAGCGTTTGCTGCAACAGCGCCTGCACCGGGACGTGCCAGGCGTGCAACGTCTCGGGGAGCGTCGGCATGTGCTCGAACATCCCGTCGGGGACCGACGACAACTTCCCGGTGAACGCGTGCGTCGGCAACGACAAATCGTGCGATGGCATGGGCGAGTGCAAGGGCGACCTGGGCGGGACCTGCGCCAGCGCGGCGGATTGTCTGAATGCCCCCTGCGTCGACGGCGTGTGCTGCGAGAGCGAATGCGACACGACGTGCTTCTCCTGCAATCAGGCGGGCAACCTGGGGCAATGCGAGCCCGTCGCGAAATACGCCGAGGACACCTTCCCCGCGAACGCATGCGTCGGAAACAAGAGCTGCGATGGCACGAACGACGGCGCCAATGCGTGCAAGCTCGACGACGGCCAGAACTGCAGCAGCGACAGCGACTGCGTGAGCAACAAGTGCCCGGGCGGCAACAACTGTATGCCGTGACATCGCAGAGGCCGCCGTCCTGCGGGGGATGACGGCGGCCTCGTTCCCCTCGAAGACCGATTGCAGAACGAACAGAACACCCGACCGATGCCCAATCGCCCCCGCATCCTCGCCTCTCTCCTCACCACGCTCCTCGCCGCCGCCCTCGTCTCCCCGATCGCCTCGTGTGGGCTCGATACCAACGGGTCTCTACCGATCGAGGATACGAAGGCCTGCCTCGTCAACGAGAACTGCGACGACCAGAACCCTTGCACGGTCGACGTGTGCGGCAATGATCGGACGTGTGTCCTCGTGCCGGTCGACGACGGGCCGATGCCGGGACAAGTCGCCGGGGATTGCCAGCGGGTCGATTGCGTGGCCGGCGCCGTCGTCACGACGAACGACGACGCCGACATCGAGAACGACGGCGAGAGCTGTACGAACGACGCGTGCGTGATGGGCGCGCCGGTCCACACGCCGGCGCAGAACGGGGCGAGCTGTCTCTTCGGCACGGCGCAGGGGACGTGCCAGGGCGGGGCGTGCTCGGTCGAGTGCAGCGCGCAAAAGCCGTGTGAGGACGGCAATCCTTGCACCGAGGACGCTTGCAATGCGGGCGCGGGCACCTGCCTCTTCACGGATCTCGACGGATTGCCCACGCCGGGCTACGTCCCCGTGCCCGGGGATTGCTTGCAGCATATCTGCGTCGCGGGCGACGACACGGCCGTCGTCGACGACACGGACATCCCCGTCGACATGAACTCCTGCACGCTCGACGTGTGCACGATGGGCGCGGCGACGAACCCGCCCGTGAGCGCGGGCGAGCCCTGCGAGCCGGGCAAACCCGAGGTCTGCGACGGCGCGTCGGGCTGCGTCGAATGCAACGACCCCGCCGATTGCGGCCACCTGCCGCCGGACGACGTCTGCCAGCAGCGCACGTGCGACAACCACGTCTGCGGACAGACGTTCGCGGCGAACGGCACCCCGTTCTCCAGCCAGGCGGCCGGCGATTGCATGCAGGTCGTGTGTGACGGCGCGGGCGCGACGAAGGAGATCGTCGACGATGCCGACCTGCCGAACGACGACAACGCCTGCACGAAGAACGTCTGCACGAACGGCGCGCCGTCGTTCCCGAGCGAGGCGATCAACACGGCGTGCGGCGCCGGGCTCTACTGCGACGGCGGCGGGACATGCGTCGGCTGCAACGAGGCCGCGCAATGCGACGGCGCCGACGATTTCTGCAAGGTCCGCACGTGCATCAACAACCAGTGCGGCGTGAGCTACACGCCCGAGGGCACGGCGCTGCCGGACGGCCAGACGGCCCTCGATTGCAAGGTCGTCGAATGTGACGGCCAGGGCCACATCGTCACGTCGCCCGACACGGCCGACAAACCCGTCGACGGCAACACGTGCACCGACGACGTGTGCAGCGCGGCCGGCGTGCCCTCGAACCCGAACCGGCCCGTCAACGCCGCGTGCGACCAGAACGGCGGCACCGTGTGCAACGGCGCCGGCGTGTGCAAGAAGGCGCCCGCGCAGACGTGCGGCGGGGCCCTCGAGTGTTTGAGCGGCCATTGCGTGGACGGCGTCTGCTGCGACGCGGCCTGCAGCGACACGTGCAAGGCGTGCAACATCGCGGGCAGCGTCGGCACGTGCACGAACGTGCCTGCCGCGATCGAGGACGCGCCCACCTGCACGAACGCGAACGCCTGTGATGGCGCGGGCGTGTGCAAGAAGGACAGCGGCCAGACGTGCGCGGGCGCGGTCGATTGCGTCAGCGGCTTCTGCGTGGACGGCGTCTGCTGCAATGGCGCTTGCGACACCGCGTGTTTCGCCTGCAACCTCCTGGGCAGCGTCGGCACGTGCGCGCCGCTCGTCTCCGCGGAGGACACGAACCCCACGAACGCCTGCGCGGGCACGCGGTCCTGCGACGCGGCCGGCGCCTGCAAATCGAAGGACGGCGGCGTTTGCCTGGCCTCCGGCGATTGCCTGAGCGGGTTTTGCGTCGACGGGGTCTGCTGCGACACGGATTGCACCGACGCGTGCAAGGCCTGCAACCTCGTGGGCGCGGCCGGCGTCTGCTCGTTCGTCGCGAAGGGGCAGGATGACATGGGGACGTGCGCCGGGGCGAACCAATCCTGCGACGGCGCGGGCGTCTGCAAGAAGGTCGCGGGCGAAACGTGCGCCGGGGCGGCGGAGTGCCTGAGCGGGTTTTGCGCCGACGGCGTCTGCTGCAATGCGGCCTGTGACGAGACGTGCACGGCCTGCAATGTCGCGGGCAGCGTCGGCACCTGCACGAACGTGCCGATCTCGACGAACGACGCGCCGGGATGCGTCGGAACGAACTCCTGCGACGGCGCGGGCGCGTGCAAGAAGGATCCGGGCGAGCCCTGCCAGGACGGCGGGGACTGCGTGCTCGGGTTCTGCACCGACGAGAACGTCTGCTGCACGAGCGCGTGCGCTGGCACGTGCCAGACGTGCAACCTCGCGGGCTCGGCGGGCACCTGCACGAACGTCCCCGCGGGGCAAGACGACGCGGCCACGTGCGCGGGGATGAACCAGTCGTGCGACGGCGCGGGCGCGTGCAAGAAAAAAAACGCGGCCACGTGCGGCGGCGACGCGGAGTGCATGAGCGGCCATTGCGTGGACGGCGTCTGCTGCGACACGGCGTGCACGGGCACGTGCTTGGCATGCAACCTCGCGGCCTCGCCGGGCGTCTGCTCGTTCGTCGCGAATGGGCAGGACGACCCGATGACGTGCACGGGGATGAGCCAGTCGTGCGACGGCGCGGGCGCGTGCAAGAAAGAAAACGCGGCCACGTGCGACGCCGACGCCGAGTGCTTCAGCGGAACCTGCGTGGACGGCGTCTGCTGCGACACGGCGTGCGCGGGCACGTGTTTGGCGTGCGACCTCGCGGCCTCGCCGGGCGTCTGCTCGTTCGTCGCGAGCGGGCAAAACGACGACGGCACGTGCGACTTGGCGGACGAGACCTGCGACGGCGCGGGCGCGTGCAAGACCTTGCAGGGCAAGCTCTGCGGCGCGGACGCGGAATGCCTGAGCGACCATTGCGTGGACGGCGTCTGCTGCGACGACGCCTGCACGGGCATCTGCGAGGCGTGCTCGGCGGGGAAAAAGGGCAGCGGCGCCGACGGCGTTTGCGAGCCGATCACGCTCGGCACCGATCCGGACATGGAGTGCACGACGCCGGGCACGTGTGACGGCGCGGGCATGTGCATCGGCGACCTCGGCGACTTGTGCGGGGTGAACGCGGACTGCGCGAGCGGCCATTGCGTGGACGACGTCTGCTGCAACGTGGCCTGCGCCGACGATTGTTTCTCCTGCGCGCTCGATGGGATGGAGGGCCAATGCATGCCGGTCCCGGCGGGCACGACCGACGGCACGTGCGTCGCGGCGGGCCCCGAGGTCTGCGACGGCGCGGGCGTGTGCCTCGGCGACACGGGCTTCACGTGCACCGACAACGCGCAGTGCTTCTCGAACCACTGCGAGAACGACGTGTGCGCGCCGTGAGCGAGGTTTTTTTCGGGCGAGGTGTGTGATGGCATGGGGACGTCGACTGGGTGGGCTCGTTCTGACGGCGATGGTCGTCTGGGCGGGCGGATGCCTGGATCTCGAGGCCAATGTCCCGGGAGAGTGCACGGCGGGGCAGACGGACCCGACCACGCCCGACGATTGCATCCGCAAGGAATGCCAGGGCGGGAAGCTCGTCGTGGTGCCGAGCGACACGGAGACGCCGGACGACGCGAATCCCTGCACGCAGGACACCTGCACGGAGGGCGCGCCCCAGCACACCGCGGTGGACGGGACGACGTGCCAGGTCGGCACGAGCATGGGTGAGTGCGTGGCGGGTCAATGCGAGATCCCGTGTGCGACGTCGGAGGAATGCGACGACGAGAACCGGTGCACGGTGGATTCGTGCGTCGGCCAGGTCTGCATGTTCGCGGCGAGCGGCGACGCCGACCCTGACGACATGTACCCGTGCACGGTCGACGCCTGCGAGGGCGGCAAGGAGAGCCACACGCCGGCGAACGGGGCGCCGTGCGGGACGAATGGCACGTGCAACGACATGGGGGTGTGCATCGGCTGCGGGAGCGACGGGGATTGTCCCTCCGATGATTTCTGTAGCGACTGGGCGTGCACGGAAAAGCAATGCGTTGCGACGCCGCGCAATGAAGGGAGCGCGCTCCCCCCGAGCGACCAAACGACCGGCAACTGCAAGACCAAGGTTTGCCATGGGGGGCTCGTCGAGACGATCGTGGATGCCACGGACCCCTTCAACGACGGCAATACTTGCACGGCCGATCAGTGCAACGAGATGGCCCCCGTGAACCCGCCGCTCGCGTCGCAGTCGCCCTGCGCGACGCCGAACAACCCGACGGGGATGGGCAAGTGCGACGGCGCCGGTGTTTGCATCGGGTGTTCGCAGGCTTCGGACTGCGTAGCCGTGGCCTCGACGTGCAACAACGGCGTTTGTGTGAGCTGCTTCGATGGCGTGAAGAACGGCGGCGAGGGGGACGTCGACTGTGGCGGCATCTGTCAGTTGAAGTGCGCGACCAGCAGCACGTGCAACGTGGGCGCCGATTGCAGTAGCGGTGTGTGCACCGACGGCAAGTGCGCGGTCCCGACCTGCAGCGACGCCGTGCAGAACGGGACCGAGTCCGACGTCGATTGCGGCGGGAGCTGCGTGAAATGTGCTCCCGGAAAGAGCTGCCTCAAAAATGCGGATTGTCTCGACATGGTGTGCACCAATGGCATCTGCGGCTGAGCCGCGCCCCCGCCCGCCCGTCCGCCACCCCGTAACCTGACCCACCCTCCCACGCAGTCCCCTCGCCAAGACGTTGCCCGAGCCGCGCGTTCGTCCTAAGCAGCGGCGAACCTCCCCGATGTCCCCGCGCGCGCGTCCCTCCCGAAGGCCTGCGCTCCTCGCCCTGCTGCTCGCTCTCCCGAGCTGCGGCAACGTCGAGGATCCGCCGGGGCGCGTCCTCGATCGGACCCCCCCCGGCGCGACGCTCGAGCGTCCCAGCAAGCCCGAAGGCACCCCCGCCGCCGACAAACGCGCCGCGGAGGACACCGAGCCGGGCCACGGCGCGAAGATCGGCAGCATCGCGATGCGGACGTGGATCTACGTCGCGCCCGACGATCGCTCGACGAAGCTCGGCTACCTGCGCGCCGGCGCCGTCGTCGACCGCGCCGAGGCCTCCGCCGGCACCCGGCGCTGCGAGGGCGGCTGGTACCGCATCGTGCCGCGCGGCTACGTGTGTGTCGGCAAAGGCGCGACGCTCGCGATCGATCACCAGGTCATCCAGGCCGCCCTGCGAGGCCCCGACCGCGCCGCCACGTTGCCTTACGCCTACGTGATGTCGCGCTCCCCCGCGCCCCACCTCTACTTCCGTCTGCCGACCGACAAGGACCAACGCCGCGTCGAAGGGCCCACCGTGCGCGAGCACGTCCGCCTCGCGATCACGCCGAACGTCCCGCTCGACACCGTGCCCGCGTTCCTCGGCGAGGGCCGCGATCTGCCGAAGCCGTACGGCGCCGTCGAGCCGCTCCGCTACACCGTGCACGCCGGCCGCGCGAAGGAAGAGTCGGCCTTCGGGCTCGTCACGGCCTTCGAATGGACGAGCCGAAAGTTCGGCCTCACGACCGAGCTCGACCTGATCCCGCTCGATCGCACGAAGCCCGCGAAGATCAGCGCGCACCACGGCGTGGTCGTGGACAAACCGGGCCTGCCGGGCATCGTCGTCAGCCACGGCGCGTCGAAGCTCGTCGAGGGGGCGGACGGACGGATGCACGAAAAAGGGATCGCGCCCTGGCGATCGGGCTGGATCCTGACGGGCAACACGAAGGGCGGCGAACGCGGGTTGTGGGAGACGACCGAGGGGTTCTGGTTACCCGCCGAGACGATGCTGATCGGGACGCCACGCGAGGATCCCGTCGGGCATGCGCGCGCGGGCAAGAAGTGGATCGACGTGTCGATCAAGAAGCAGTTCCTCGTGGCGTACGAGGGGACGCGGCCGGTGTTCGCGACGCTCGTGTCCACGGGGCGCGGCGGGATGAGTGATCCCGAGAAGACGACCGCCACCATGCGCGGGGTGTTTTACGTGCACGCGAAGCACGTCTCCGGGACGATGGACGGCGAGGAAGGCTCGGACTCGTTTGATCTACGCGACGTGCCCTACATCCAGTACTTCCACGAGGGCTACGCGCTGCACGGGGCGTACTGGCACGACGAGTTCGGCAAGGCGCGCAGCCACGGCTGCGTGAACCTCGCCCCGGCCGACGCGAAGTGGCTCTTCGACTGGACCGACCCCGTCGTCCCCCCCGAGTGGCACGGCGCCGTCAACCTCGAAGGCGGGACGCTCGTGTGGACGCACGGGGGTTGAGGGTCGTGAGGGGCGGCCGAGGGGGTCGCCACGCGTCGACCCTCGCCGGTCGTCGTGACGCGAAGGGGGTCGCCACGCGTCGACCTCCGCCGGTCGTCGTGACGCGAAGGGGTCGCCACGTGTCGACCGCTGCCGGTCAGCGTGACGCGAAGGGGGTCGCCACGTGTCGACCTCCGCTGGTCGTCGTGACGCGAAGGGGTCGCCACGTGTCGACCGCTGCCGGTCAGCGTGACGCGAAGGGGGTCGCCACGTGTCGACCTCCGCTGGTCGTCGTGACGCGAAGGGGTCGCCACGCGTCGACCCCCGCGGGAAGCGTTCTTCGAGGAATGTCGGTCCCAGGTCGCTAGAACGTGAAACGCGCGGACGCGCCCAACGGTCCGAGGGAGACGACGGCGGCGGGCTCGCGGGAACGTTCGACCTGTCCGAGGACGAACACGGGGATACCCGCGACGAACATGGCGCCGCCGATCCCCATGAGCACGGTCGGAAAGACCCAGGACGACTTCGCGCAGGGGACACACGCGGCGCGATCGGCGTTTTCGTTCGCGATGTAGAGCCCCGCGCCGAGGCCGGTGACGACCGCGCCGCTCACCATCAAGGCGATGCCGGAGGTGATCTTCGCGCGGCCTGGGCTCGGCGGGGGTTCGAGCGCGTGCGCCGCGCGGAAAGGGAACGAGGCGACCACGAACCCGAGCGCTGCGGCGAGGGCCACGCGACGCGCGCGCGGGCTCGCATCCGCCGATCGGCGGGCCGCGGCGCTCGGGACGCGGGGGCGTCTCACTTACAAGCTGCGGGGGCGCCGGCGCCCTTCAGCATGTTGCGGACCGCGGTGAGGGCCTGGCGACCCTCCGGCGAGTTGACGAGGCCGTCACACATGCCAGCCGCGGCCAGGTACGAGGCCTTCTGATCGAGCGGCGCGGAGTTCGCGTTCTGACGGAGCGCGGAGCAACAGGCGCGGATGCCCGTCGAATCGCCCGTACCGACGACCTTCTTGCCCGCGTCCGCGTCCTCGCCTGCGTCCGAGGCGTCCGAGCCTGCATCCTCCTCGACCACGAGCGGCGTCGGCGTGGGGGCCGGCGTCGGCGTCGGCGCGGGGATGGCCGAGGGCGCGGGCGGAACTTCTTCTTCCTTGTTGCCGCAGCCATTGGCCACGAGGGCCAGAGCGAGGGGCAGCACGGCAGCGCAGAGAGCGGTGATGTAGCGCGTTTGGTTCATGTTGTACCTGGAAGTATCCCGGTCGCTCGGACCTGGCGAACTTTTTTGGCGTCCGTCCGCCGAACGATGTTTGGACGAAACACCAAGGGACCGCAAGAGGTAGGTGAGTCCCGAACGTGCCCGACGTGCGTGTGCCGGGGACGATCTGTTCCACGCATCGCAGGGGGAGCGGGGCGGAAGCGGGAGCGGGCCAAAGTCAAGCGCCCGTGCAAGGGGGGACGCGGACGTGGGGGATCTCGCTCGGGGACGGCGAGCTTACCGTCGTGCTCGGCCTCTGCAGGACCAGGCCGTGCTTGCCCTCCTCGCCCCACTTCGCGTGGGTCGTCGGGGCGGAGGTTTTGTCGTGTTGCGAATTCCTAGAGCGCCGACCCGTTCGGCGCTCTGCGAGATCGCGAAGCGAGATCGCCTCGGGGGGTGAATCGACCGGGCTTTGCCCGGGCGAGAGGGGGACGCGAGGCGTCCCCCTCGGGACAAAAGAGCTAGAACATCGAGCGGTTGTCAAACCGATCGATGTTCTAGTGAACCTACCTGTGCTCTCCGCGCGGGGGGCGATGCTCGATGCGCTAAGCTGGACGGGGCGCATGATTTCTTTGGCGAGCGGAGGTGCCGTCGTATCGGACATACCGTCTCGAACGTCCGTTGGCGCAGAACCGACGTTCGGCTCATGAGGAAGGAATCGAGTCTATGGGAAAATGGCGCCTCGAGAATATCACCATCTTCGCTACGAACCGCACCAGCGACGAGGTCCTCGGCCATAACGTCCACGCGTTATTTCGGATGCGGTATGATGCCTCGCGGATGAGCAGGTTCCACGAGACCCCGAGGCTCGTATGGCACGAGCATATCCTTTGCATGGAAATTCGGGGGAGGCCCAGCCCGGCCGGGGATGCCGCCGATGTCGATGCGATCACGCCTGTCGCCGCGCCGACCAAGGAGTCGCGGACGTGGTGGGAGGTCAGCGTCGACCAGTACGCGCGGAACCCCGGCAGCCCCAATTTCGCGCCATGGCTCGCGCGGTACCGCGAGGGGTATCGCTCCGCCGTTGGGATGCCGGGCTCCGTCATTCGGGGGGGCGCGCAGCTCTTCCACCGGCGAGGAGGGGACGCGAATCCGAGGACGGAGAACGTCCATACAGCGGACGATCAGGCAGAGGCGAGCCGCCGCTACCTTGGAAAGAAGGGCGGGATCCTCACGATAGAGATACACGATGTCCCCAGCATCGGCCTCAGCGGCGACTGGGATGTCAAGGAGCGGTATCTCTTCTTCACGCTCGGCGTCCAAGGCGGCACGGTCTGGAGGAGGGTGAAGCAACACCTGCGCGTGGACAAGTCGCTGCCGCCGGACCTGTGGACGAGGACCTTGGAGGTCGAACCTCTCGAGCCCGGCGTCCAACCCGGTTGGAGGACGAATGTAGATACCACCGGGTTTACCCGCGTCGATCCGCCCGCCCACTTGACACAAGTGAACCAACCGGTCATGGCGGGGGGTGAATTCGTTTGATCCGGGCGATCGAAGAATGACCTGGAGCCGACGCGGTGAATCTCTCCGTCCGCGCGGAGTCGACCTACGGGATCCGCGAGGCCACGACCCCAGGAGGAGCGCGGCTTTGCGCGTCGCCGCCCTCCTCTTTGGGGCGGCGCTCCACGCCGGCGGCCCCTGACCTGCGGGCAGATCCCGGCGCGGGAGGGCGCTCGCCGCTCCCGCTCGCCGCGTCCGCTCCCGCCCCCGGCGCTCCCTTCGTTTCTCGACCCGTTACTCCAGCAAGCGCCCGTCCACGTAGCACCAACACCAGGTCTCGCCGGGCTCGGCCGACGAGATGATGGGATGGTTCGTCCGATGGTAATGCGCCGTCGCGTGGCGGTTCGGCGACGAGTCGCAACATTCGATGTGACCGCACGTGAGGCACTCGCGAAGGTGCACCCATCGGCCGCCGATCTTCATGCAGTCCTCGCAGCCGGGGGCGGGACGAGCGACCGAGTCGATGGTCGCCTGCGCCACGTGCTCGCACGGCGCGGTCATGGTCACGCTCGTCTTGGTGCTCATGAAGTCCTCCTCGATGGTAGGTCGATTGTAGCTCGACCTCACCGGCGATCGCCCTTCCACTCTCTCTCGGGCCCGCTCGTGCGAACCGGGCATTGCAGGGGGTCCCCGACCCGTCGAAATTCAGCCGAGATTCACGGGGTTGGCGACCCCGGGTCAGAACGACCGGAACCCTATCCCGCTGCCGCCTCCGCTGCCGCGTCCGCTCCCGCCCCCGCTAAGGGGTCCGGCACCCCTGAGCGGCGTACCTCCCAGCGCCGACACCCGGCACCGGAGCTGTCACGCCCCGGCCGGGTCCCTCGACACGCCTCCGAGCACGATGCCCGAAACGGGGGGTCACGATGGCGCGCCGCCCCGAGGGCTCTGCCGCCTCCGCCGCAGCGCGAGCAAGAGCCCAAGACCGACCCAAGGGGCGCCTTTCGCCGATCCGCCACCGACGACGCAGGCGCCACAGCCATCCTCGCTGGAGGGGATTTCCCCGTTGCCTCCGCCTGCTCCCGTGGTCGTGCTCGTCGCCATCATCCCGCCGGTGCCGGTCGCGCTGCCGCCGGTGCCGCCGGCGCCGCCGGTGCCGGTCGCGCTGCCGCCGCTGCCGCCGCTGCCGCCGCTGCCGGTCGCGCTGCCGCCGCTGCCGCCGCTGCCGCCGCTGCCGCCGCCGCTGCCACCGGCGCCGCCGGTGCCGATCACGCTGCCGCCGCTGCCGCCGGCGCCGCCGGTGCCG